>NZ_JAJNSC010000016.1:0-83253 GCF_027497975.1 Streptococcus sp. SM5
GTATTTTTCTTTTGCCATTTGAGTAAAAGCCTCCAATAAAATATATTTTATAGATAGACAGTAGGCAATACAGTCTAACTTTCCTTACTATTTTATCAAATTTCAGCTAAATTGCAAGTGTTTTACAAAGTTTTTGTGAATTATTCTTAATCTACTAATCTAAACGGTATTTCTACTCCCATCACTTCTTTAATGAAAAAGAAAAATCAGGAATTTCCTGATTTTTACTTAGCTAATTCTCTTTCTCGTTCTTTCATTATTTTATGATTTTCATACAAACGTGATAAAAACTTAGAAATTTCTTTTAAGATAGAATAGGTTGGTACTGCGACAATCATGCCAATGACACCATAGATATTACTTGATAACAAAAGTAATACTAAAATCGTAATTGGATGAACCTTCATCACTCCACCAACGATTCGAGGGTAAAGGATGTTCCCATCTACTTGTTGAATAATCAACATATAAACAACTGCAATCAGCATTCTATGAGGATCAGTAAAGACATTGGCGATAATCATCGGAATCAAACCAATACTTGGTCCAACATAAGGAATGAGATTGGCCAATCCTGAAAAGATGGCAAAGACCAAAGCGTATTTCAAACCAATCACGCTATATCCGATAAAGGCCAAACAACCAATAATAATCGCATCAATAGCAACTCCACTAATATATCGAGCAATTGTAGTATTCAAATTTTTTAAAAGACCTGTAATATGCAACTTATCTCGCTTTAAAACAGTACGCTCAAGCATCGGCAAGAATTTGTGGCCATCTAACAAAAAATAAATTAAAAATACAGGTGTCATGATAATAATCAAAACAGTACTAAAGAGCGCAGATAAGACACTTCCAACACTATTCGTTACACTATTTAGGATATTCTGTAGAATATCTACATAAGAGAGATTTAACTGTTGAATAGTCGCTTGAATATCTAAATTTTGAAAGTCTGGATAAGTGGATAAATCGATAATCAAATCTTGCAGACGACTGTAGATTGTCTGACTTGTAGCAATCAAACTTGTCAGCTGATTAATCAAAATCGGTAAGAGATAGACGACCCCAATAACTAGCCCACAAACCAAGGCGCACAAGGTTAGTAGAATACCAATGATACGGTTAATTTTGAAATACTTTTGTAAAAAATTTACAATAGGATTGGTCAAATAATATAAAAAACCACCTAAAAGAAAGGGAATCATTATAGTGTTTGCGACACTTACAAAAGGCGTTATAATCCCACCCATCTGTCTCCATAAATAAAAGATGATGGTTAATAGTAAAATCTCACTGGTCCAAAAAAATAATTTATTCTTACGAAACATGAAGTACCTCCATTCATCTATTTTACCACACTTTCAAAAAAGCTTCTTTCTTATATCATGAAACTGGGAATATTTTTTTCTTTATGATAGAATAAACTTACTATGAAAAAAATAATTTTAACTCTCCTAAGCCTTTCCGTTATTGGGGCAGCATCTACTGTTGATGCTCAAGATTTTAATATTGCTGCTAAACATGCAATTGCTGTTGAGGCAAATACCGGTAAAATTCTCTATGAGAAAGATGCAACCCAGCCAGTTGAAATTGCTTCGATCACAAAATTGATTACTGTTTATCTTGTCTATGAAGCCTTGGAAAACGGTAGTATTACACTATCAACTCCGGTAGATATCTCTGATTATCCATACAAATTAACGACAAATTCTGAAGCAAGTAACGTTCCTATGGAAGCTCGTAATTATACCGTTGAACAGCTACTTGAAGCAACACTGGTATCTAGTGCCAACAGTGCAGCTATCGCCCTAGCTGAGAAAATTGCTGGCTCAGAAAAAGATTTCGTCGATATGATGCGGGCAAAACTCTTGGAATGGGGAATTCAGGATGCCACTGTTGTTAATACAACAGGTCTTAACAATGAGACTCTAGGGGATAACATTTACCCGGGCTCTAAAAAAGATGATGAAAATAAGCTCAGTGCTTATGATGTCGCTATCGTTGCTCGCAACCTCATCAAAAAATACCCACAAGTCTTAGAAATCACTAAAAAACCTTCATCTACTTTTGCTGGGATGACAATCACTTCTACCAACTACATGTTAGAAGGCATGCCTGCTTATCGCGGTGGTTTTGATGGCCTTAAGACAGGAACAACAGACAAAGCTGGAGAATCTTTTGTTGGTACTACTGTCGAAAAAGGGATGAGGGTTATCACAGTTGTTTTGAATGCAGATCATCAAGACAATAATCCTTACGCTCGCTTCACAGCTACATCTTCACTAATGGATTATATCTCTTCTACATTCACACTTCGTAAAATCGTTCAGAAAGGTGATGCTTATCAAGATAGCAAAGCCCCTGTACAAGACGGAAAAGAAGATACAGTCACTGCTGTTGCTAAAGATGATATTTCTCTAATTGAACGTATTGGGAATCAATCTTCTCAATCTGTTCAATTCACACCTGATTCTAAGGCAATTCCAGCACCACTTGAAGCCGGAACAGTGGTTGGACATTTGACTTATGAAGACTCAGACTTGATTGGTCAAGGTTACATCACCACAGAACGTCCTAGTTTTGAAATGGTAGCAGAAAAGAAAGTAGAAAAAGCCTTCTTCTTAAAAGTTTGGTGGAATCAGTTTATCCGCTTTATCAACGAGAAGCTATGATATAATAAACTTCTTAAAGCTAAAAAATAAATATTATGTTTAAAGAAAAAAAAGGGGAATCTGTATAATACAGAACTCCCTTCTTTTTTAAACTTAATTTATTGATAGCAAAAATCCCCTAAATCTTAGATTAATACTATCTAAAATCTAGGGGATTGATTGTATAAATACTATTTTAAAATCTTGATTCTAGTTCATTTCTTTAAAGGCTGCTTCTGCATCCTCGTTGCTGATGACACCAAATTGAATCTTTCCAATCTTTCCTTGACTATCAATCAGGTATTCTGTAGGAATGCTTCGAATTTGATAAGCTTGGAAGGTGGTTCCTTTTGTGTCATAAAGTACTGGGATATCTTTATATCCTTGATCTTGGAACCATTGTGGAAATTGCTCGACAGTTTTTTCACCTTGAATTCCTGGTGCAATGACACTAAGAATTTCAAAATCACGATCTGGTTTCGCTGCTAATTCCATCAACTCAGGCATACTTTTCTTACATGGACCACACCATGAAGCCCAAAACTTCAAGTAGACTTTTTTCCCCTTATAATCAGATAACTTAACTTCTTTACCATCCATAGATTGCAAGGTGAAGTCTGGAGCATCTTTTCCAACAGCAATTTGTTGTACAGGCGTTTGTTGCTGTTGTTTTGGGGATTGTTCTGGTGCTTGAGTCTTTTTAGTCTCTTCCTCGCCACAGGCCATCAATACAACTAGTGACAAGAGGCTTAAGCCAGCAAACATTACTTTTTTCATCTTTTTCTCCTTTATTCAAAAATACCAGCTAGAACATTTACTTGTCCTAATAGTAACAAAATTCCCATTAAAATAATGAGGAAACCACCAATTTTCTTCAGTAGCATCATATGACGCTTGATTTTACTAAAATAAGGCATTACTACACCTGAAGCTAGAGCCAAAAGCAAGAAAGGAATTGCCATCCCCAGAGTGTAAATCAAGGTATAGATTGCACCTTGCCAAGCGCCATTTCCTCCAGAAGCCGCAAGCGCTAAAACAGAACTCAAAACAGGACCAATACAAGGCGTCCAACCAAAGCTAAAGGTAATACCGAGTAAAAAGGCCGACCAATAACGATTGGCTTCTGATTTCTTAAAAGTAAAGCTTTTTTGAACCTCTAATTTCTTAAAATGAAAAATTTCCATCTGGTGAAGGCCTAAAATGATAATAATTGTTCCCATGGTATAGCGAAACCAATTGGCATAGAGAATGTTACCAAAGTAACCAGCACCGAATCCTAGAATAAAGAAAATGAGTGAAATGCCTGCGATAAAGCAAAGAGTTCGAATCAGACCTGACCAGGCAACCTTTCTCCCAAACAAAGAAAAACTTTTTGCGCTTTCTTGATCATCCAATAAAATTCCAGTATAAACAGGTAACAGAGGGAAAATACAAGGTGAAAAGAAGGACAAAATTCCTGCTAAAAAAACGGAGATTGAAAATACTATCGTTTCCAATAAAAAACCAACTTTCTTAATAATTCTAATCCTATTTTACTATAATCAATTTCATTTGTATGATTTCTGCTACGCAAATTGAACTATGCAATCTTTTAATTATCTTTTATATCTCTAGACAATTCTAATTTTGCATCAGTTTTGCTCCCTAAGAAAACATAAAAAATGAACTTGGTAACTCAAGTTCATTTTTTTCTTATAGTCTATTTCCGACATTAATACGGTTAATGGCACGTTGCAGTGCAATCTTCGCACGACGTTCTTGGTCAATCAAGTGTTTGTCGTGTGCTTCTTCAATTTCACGCTCTGCTCGAAGTTTGGCACGTTCTGCACGACTAACGTCGATATCACGAGCACGTTCTGCAGAGTCAGCAACAATTGTGACAACGCCATTGGCAACTTCGATAACGCCCCCGTTCACTGCAATCCAGTTCACGTGATTTTCATCATCTACACGTTTAACCTTAACCTCATCAACTGCTAAAACTGCAATCATATTTTCATGTCGTGGCAAGATTCCCATCTCACCATCCAGAGTTCGAACTGATACAAAGCTGGCATGGTGATCATAGACGAGACCATCTGGTGTCACGATCTGGACAGTTAACTGAGCCATAGATCACCTCTTAAAATCCCATTTTTTCAGCTTTTGCAATCACATCTTCGATAGAACCTACACCACGGAAGGCATCTTCTGGCAAGTGGTCGTGTTTACCATCAAGTATTTCCTTAAAGCCACGAACAGTTTCAGCAACTGGAACATAAGAACCTGGCTGACCAGTAAATTGTTCCGCAACGTTGAAGTTTTGTGACAAGAAGAACTGGATACGACGGGCACGAGCAACCAAGGTCTTTTCTTCATCAGAAAGCTCATCCATACCAAGGATAGCAATGATATCTTGCAATTCATGGTAACGTTGAAGAACGCGTTTTACTTCAGCAGCAACTGCATAGTGCTCTTCTCCAACAATTTCAGGTGCCAAGGCACGTGAGCTTGAAGCAAGTGGGTCAACGGCTGGGTAGATACCCAATTGTACCAACTTACGTTCCAAGTTAGTTGTTGAGTCCAAGTGAGCGAAGGCTGTTGCTGGCGCTGGGTCAGTATAGTCATCCGCTGGCACATAGATAGCCTGAATAGAGGTTACAGAACCCTTCTTAGTTGATGTGATACGCTCTTGCAATTGACCCATTTCTGTAGCAAGTGTTGGTTGGTAACCAACGGCTGATGGCATACGACCCAAAAGGGCAGATACTTCTGAACCAGCCTGAGTGAAACGGAAGATATTATCGATAAAGAGAAGCACGTCTTGGCCTTCAACATCACGGAAATATTCAGCAATTGTCAAACCAGTAAGAGCAACACGCATACGTGCTCCTGGTGGCTCATTCATCTGACCAAATACCATGGCTGTCTTCTCGATAACGCCTGATTCTTTCATTTCCCAGTAAAGGTCATTACCCTCACGAGTACGTTCCCCAACACCGGTAAATACTGAAATACCACCGTGTTCTTGGGCAATGTTGTGAATCAATTCTTGGATTAAGACGGTTTTACCAACTCCGGCACCACCGAAAAGTCCAACCTTACCACCTTTAAGGTAAGGGGCAAGAAGGTCGATAACCTTAATCCCTGTTTCAAGGATTTCAGAAGAGGTAGACAACTCATCAAAAGTTGGAGCTTTTTTATGAATTGGCTGACGCTCTGCATCTTCTGTAAAAGGAGCTTCCAAGTCAATGGTATCTCCCAAAACATTGAAGACACGTCCCAAAGTTTCTTTACCTACTGGTACAGAGATTGGACGACCTGTGTCCAATACTTCCATTCCACGAGTCAAACCATCTGTTGATTCCATGGCGATAGTACGGACCATACCATCTCCCAACTCCAAGGCTACTTCAAGGACGATTTTTGTTTTTCTTTCGTCATTTTTGTAGACGACAAGTGCATTGTTAATCTCAGGAAGTTTTTCCCCTGCTGCAAACAAGACGTCTACAACGGGACCGATAACCTGAGCAATTTTACCTGAACTCATCTCCTTCTCCTATTCTATATAAGATACTGTCGGTCCCTAGCTTAACTAGGTCCTAAGTTCATTTTCATACGAGCTGGACTAGTGCCTATTCTAAGGCACTAGCTCCTGCTACGATTTCTGTAATTTCTTGTGTAATCGCCGCCTGTCTGGCACGGTTATACTGAATTGTCAAATCATTAATGACTTTCTTAGCATTATCTGTCGCTGTTTGCATGGCTGTCATACCAGCAGCATTTTCAGCTGTCTTAGCATCGATAATAGCACCATAAATCATACTTTCTGCAAATTGAGGCAACAACTGCTCCAAAATTTCTTCTCGACTAGTTTCCAACTCAAAGGTCAAACTGTAACTGTCATCCGCTTCATTTGGATCCAAGTCAACAATTGGAAGCATTTGCTCCACACGCATTTGACTGGTTAGCGTATTGACATGGTGGTTATAGCAGACATAGAGTTCATCAAAAAGTTCATTTTGGTACATTTCAACAGTTTTTGAAATAATCTTACGAACTTCATCAAAGCTTGGTTGATCTGCCAAGCCACGTAGTTCATAAAGTGGTTGAATACCACGAGCTTTAAAGAAATCAGCTCCCATTCCACCAATACAGATCATTTCAAAACCTTTACCGTCTGGATGGTATTCTTCTTTCAGCTCCATAACGGCTTTCAAAATAGAAGAATTATAACCTCCAACCAAACCTCGGTCTGATGTAATGACGATATAGCCTGTCTTCTTAACTGGACGGCTAATCAACATCGGATTGGTTGAACTACCAGCTCCATTCCCATGAAGAATATCCGTCAAAAGTTTACGAACTTTCTGAGCATAAACTTGGAAGTTGCGAGCAGCTTCTTCAGAACGACCTAGCTTAGCAGCTGATACCATCTGCATGGCATTTGTGATTTGACTAGTATTTTTTGTTGAGGCGATTTTTGTTTTAATATCATTTAGAGATACTGCCATCTGACACCTCTATTCTTATTGGAAGCTGGTTTGATTGAGAAACTCTGTAATCGCAGCATCCAAGACTGCTTCTTCTGGCAAGTCTTTTGTATCACGAATGGTTTCCAAAATCTCTGGATGTTGAGCATCAAAGAAGGCATGGAACTCTTCCTCGAAACGAACAATATCATCTACTGGAACAGTATCCAAGAAACCATGTGTCAAAGCATAGAGAATGGTTACTTGTTTCTCAACAGGTAATGGTTTGTGAACAGGTTGTTTCAAAACTTCCACTGTACGACGTCCACGGTTCAACTTAGCCTGTGTCGCCGCATCTAAGTCAGAACCAAACTTAGTGAAGGCTTCCAACTCACGGTATGAAGCAAGGTCGATACGAAGTGTACCAGCAACCTTCTTCATGGCTTTGATTTGTGCAGAACCACCTACACGCGATACAGAAGAACCCGCATCGATGGCTGGACGAATACCTGCATTGAAGAGACCATCACCAAGGAAGATTTGTCCATCAGTGATTGAAATCACGTTGGTTGCGATATAGGCAGAGATATCTCCTGCTTGTGTCTCGATAAACGGTAGGGCTGTAATAGATCCACCACCAAGTTCATCAGAAACTTTAGCTGAGCGCTCAAGCAAACGGCTGTGAAGGTAGAAAACATCCCCTGGGAAAGCTTCACGACCTGGAGGACGACGAAGCAAGAGAGAGAGTTCACGATAAGCTACCGCTTGTTTTGATAAATCATCATAAACGATCAAAACATGCTTACCTTGGTACATAAATTCTTCCGCCATGGCAACCCCAGCATAAGGAGCTAGGAAAAGCAATGGAGATGGTTGTGAAGCAGAGGCAGTCACAACGATTGTGTAGTCCAAGGCACCGTACTGACGTAGTGTTTCTACTTGCGTACGAACTGTTGATTCTTTTTGTCCAATCGCAACATAGATACAGATCATATCTTGACCTTTTTGGTTCAAGATTGTATCAATTGCAATGGTTGTTTTCCCTGTCTGACGGTCACCGATAATCAACTCACGTTGACCACGACCAATCGGTACAAGGGCGTCGATAGCTTTCAAACCAGTTTGCAATGGTTCTGATACAGACTTACGTTGCATAACACCAGGAGCTGGCGCTTCTACTGGACGAGTTTTATCAGTGTGGATTTCTCCAAGACCATCAACTGGACGACCAAGCGGATCCACAACACGTCCAATCAGACTTTCACCTACTGGGACTTCCATGATTTTCCCTGTACGGCGGATTGTATCGCCTTCACGGATATCTGTAAAGTCACCTAGGATGATAATACCAACATCTGTTGACTCCAAGTTTTGAGCCATACCATAAGAGCCGTTTTCAAAAATCAACAACTCTCCACTCATGGCATTTTCAAGGCCATGAGCACGCGCGATACCGTCCCCGATATAGGTTACAACACCTGTTTCAGTCACATCAAAATTGGGTTTGAAATTTTCAATTTGTTGCTTAATTAAAGCGCTGATTTCTTGTGCGTTAATTGCCAAAAGAACACCACTTTCTATTTCAAATTTTCTTTAACAACTTTAAGTTGTTGTTTAATACTCACATCAATTGTCTTGTGATTGGCAAAAATGACAAAACCACCAATAAGACTTTCATCGATTTGTTCTTTTACACTCCTTACTTTGAGAGACATTTTTTTCTCAATCAAAGGGAGCAAGCGACTCTTCTGTTCATCTGTTAAAGGATGAGCTGACGTAATCGTCACTTCAAATCGATTTGTTTCTTTTTCAAGTCGGTTCAAACAATCTACAAGAATATCATAAAAAAGATTTGCTCTGTGATTGTAGATAAGAACCTGGATAAAGTTTTGCAATAAAGGTGACACTGAGTCTTGGAAGAAAGAAATCGTTTTTTCCTTGTCAGACTCGTCTACTGCCACTTTTTTTAAAAAAGAAGGTAAACCTGTTTCTTCAGCAACTTGCTTGATTTGAGCTAAGTCTGAAAAGATACGGTCTTCTTCTCCTTTTTCTAAAACCAATTGGACAAAAGGCATGCTGTATTTTTCAATTACCTTTACTGTTTTCTTGTCCATTAAGCTTCTCCTAACTGATCGATATACTGATCAATGAGTTCTTTATGGGCATGACCGTCAAGGTTTTGTGAGATGATTTTACCAGCCAAGCTGATTGTCAAATCTGCTACCTCACCCTTAACACTTTGTAAAGCTTCAGCTTTATTTTGAGCAATTTCTTGGTTCGCTTTTTCTTTCAAGCGTCCTGCTTCTAGCTTAGCATCTGCTAAAATACTAGCTTTGCTTTTCTCAGCTGTTTCTTTCGCATTCTCAATGATTGTCTTAGCTTCTTTACGGCTACCAGCCAATTCATCTTCGCGTTTTTGAGCCAATACTTCTGCTTTTTGACGTGCTTGTTCAGCTCCGTCAATATCTGCTGCAATTTTTTCTGCTCTTTGTTCGAAAATGCTAGTCAAATTTGACCAAGCGTATTTCTTAACCAAGACTAGCAAGAGAATAAAGGAACCAGCGATTAGTATAAAATCACCAAGTAATTCACCTACTGTTACATTCATAAACTACTCCTTTCTATTCTTCATCATTAATTTTATTTCCTAGGTACATTGAAGATAACAATGTAAATACATATGCTTGTACACAAGAAATAAAAACAGAAAATGCAGTCCAGATTAGATTTGTTCCAAAAGCAATAGGATACCAATAGAAGGCCTGATGAGAAAGTAGGACTAACATACTTGCCATCACTTCCCCTGCAAAGATATTACCAAAGACCCGCAATGCAAGTGAAAGGAGATTGGTAACTTCTTCCAAAAGATTCATTGGTGTCATAAAACCTGGTGTTACAAATGCTTTTAAATACTTTTTGATTCCACGACGACGAATTCCTTCTACGTGTGTCATTAAGATAATTGTAAAAGACAAGACCAAGTCAAATGACAAATTTGCTGTTGGTGAGGTCCAAAGATTTACACCATCTGTAGTCTGAATTCTAGCCATTAAGCCAATATTATTTGCAATGGCCATAAATAGGAATAAACAGAAATAAAAGAGAGAATAATCCTTTATCATTGGACCAAGGTTTGATTTTGTAAATCCAACAACAAAATCAAATAAATACTCTAATACATTTTGTTTTCCTGTGGGTCTCAAAGTCATATTTCGAGTTGCCCAATAAATAAAGCCAAAAATAAGTGCTACAGTCAACAAAGTCAAAACTACTATGGTTAAATTAAAGGTAACAGGACCAATATTGATGGTTGGATTAATACTTTCTTCCATCTAAAATCCTCCCTTTTTCAATTTATACTTCTTTTATTTGATGATAAATGAAAAGACAAGAGTAACGAAGAAAGTACCTTCAATAAAGGCAACCCCTAGGATCATCAAACTACGTAGTTCTGAGATGATATCTGGTTGGCGAGCAACTGATTTCAACAAACCGTTCATCAACAAACCTTCACCAAGAGATACACCCATACAGGCAAGACATAGACCGAAAAATGTTAAATTCATGACGAATTCTCCTTTTAATTAAAATTTACTTACTTAGTTTAGTCCTAAAAATTGGATTTGTCAACTTTTTACTAACATTGAAAGCGTTTAATGAAAATTATTTACAATTTTACTATTTTTAAGTCTATTATATAGAAAATTTTGGAAAAAACTTGTAATAAATCCGTCTATTATCTAGGTCTTTCTGAAAAATAATGAAAAAATCCGAGATGAAATCTCGGATGGAAATTAATATATTTTTTTAACCTAATGTTCTTTTAGTAAATAGGATTAAAGGGAAAGCAACTAGAAAGCTTTCGTCCCCTACATATTTATTAAGCACGAACTGTGACGCTGGTTCCATCTTCCTTATAAAGATTGATGAGACCTTCTTTGAGAGCTCGAACCATGTCTCCAGCTTGAACAGGTTGTGGAACCTTGATAGTCAAGAGTTCCATTGGATTAGGAGCACGATCGATTTTATTTCCTTTGGCATCATGTAAATCTTCGATATACGTTTCAAAATGACGGAAACCTGGGCCATAAAACTCAACTTGGTCGCCTTCGTTAATGACATTCCGTTGACGAATAGTTGCTGTTTGTGTCGCATCATCATAAGAAACTACTTCAGCGACAAACTTATACTCAGGAATTTTACGACGAGCACCAAACAACTGCTCATTTTCAGATGGTGTACCGTAATAGAAACCTGTTGCTAATTCACGTTGGGCAACCTTCCACATCTCATCAATCAAGTCTTGCTTGATAGCTTCAAACTTCTCTGGACTCTCTAGATAAGCATCAACAGCAGCCTTATAACAGTTAGTTACTGTTGAAACATAGTGAATAGACTTCATGCGTCCTTCGATTTTTAGACTGTCCACACCATTTTCAATCATATCTGGGATATGGTCAATCATGGACATGTCAACAGCTGACATTGAAAATTCTTCTGGGATTTCCCCTTTCAAGCTCTTACGTTCTTTCCCAAATGGCATATCATAAAGATCATACTTCCAACGGCAAGACTGAGAGCAACCACCACGGTTAGCATCACGCATACTCATGTGGTTTGAAAGAGTACAACGACCAGAGTAAGAAATACACATGGCTCCGTGGACAAAGGCTTCAATCTCAACATCTGTACGTTTGCGGATTTCAGCTAATTCTTCCATCGAAACCTCACGCGCCAAAACGACACGAGTCAAGCCCAGTTCTTTCCAGAACTCAAGGGTTTCATAGTTGGTGGCACTTGCTTGGGTAGAGAGGTGGATTTCAAGACCTGGTGCTTCAGTCGCTGCAATCATAATCAAGGCTGGGTCAGATACGATAACTGCTGCAATCCCGATATCACGCAGTTTACGGAACCACTCACCAGCACCAGCTTCATTTCCTTCGTGCATAACCATGTTGGCAGCCACATAAACCTTAGCACCATACTTGGCCGCAAACTGGACACCTTCTTCCATCTGTTCAAAGGTAAAGTTTCCTGCACGGCTACGAAGACCATAGGCCTGACCACCGATAAAGACAGCATCTGCACCATACTGAACAGCTACTTTTAGCTTCTCTAAAGTCCCTGCAGGTGATAAAACCTCAGGACGTTTTAATGTTTTTGTCATGTTTTCTCCTATTTGCAATATAAAAGTTTGACGTTTTTCCTTCTCATTTTATAGTAAATAAGCGATAAAATCAAGCCTAGACAGATTGTTTTGACAATTCTAATCTTTTAAGAAAGAAAAAAACTAGCCTTTCTAGACTAGTTGTTCTCAAGATAAAATTCAAAACGTTCGCCTACATACTGACTTTTTACGTATTCAAATGCAGTACCATCTTCTAGGTAGGAAATCTGAGTCAAACCAAGAATAGCATGTCCTCTTTCAACTTCCAAATAGTGAGCAATCTTTTCTTTAGCTAGGCGAGCATAGACGGTCTGCTGTGATTTGCCAATACGGTAGCCATGTTTTTGCAAGGTCTGGAAGAAATGACTAGTGATTTCTTCTTTTTTAAAGTCCTTAATGAATTTTTCAGGAATAGAAGCAACTTCATAAACTAGAGGAACTTGGTCGGCATAGCGGACCCGTTCCATTCGGATAATATTCTCCGTTGGAGAAATTCCTAGCTTGGCAACTTCCTGCTCATTGGGAATGGTTTTTCTGTAGGAAATGAGCTGGCTAGAGGGTACTTTACCTTGAGACTTAACAATTTCAGTAAAACTGGTTGTCCCTCGCATCTTTTCTTGTACCCGAGTACTAGAAACAAAGGTGCCACTTCCTACGCGGCGCTCTAAGACACCTTCTTCAACTAATAGAGATACAGCTTGGCGGAGGGTCATGCGACTGACCTCAAACTGCTCTGCTAAATCTCGTTCACTAGGAAGCCTCTCCCCAATAGCCCAACGGTGATCGTCAATATCCTTTTTAATCTGATCATGGATTTTCATATAAGCAGGTAGCATATTTTTCACTTCATTTCTATCTTTTCTCTATTGTACCCCAATAAACTAGAAAAAGTCAAACTTCGCCTTGTTTAGTTGGTAATTCGCCCTTATTTGTGATAGAATATTGAAAAAAGATATTTCTTTTGAGAAAGGAAAAAGATGAGCAACATTTCAACTGATTTGCAAGATGTAGAAAAAATCATCGTATTGGACTATGGTAGCCAATACAACCAGCTGATTTCACGCCGTATCCGTGAGATTGGTGTGTTTTCAGAACTAAAAAGTCATAAAATTTCAGCTGCTGAAGTTCGTGAAATCAACCCTGTAGGAATTATCCTTTCAGGTGGTCCAAACTCTGTATATGAAGATGGTTCATTTGATATTGACCCAGAAATTTTCGAACTTGGAATTCCTATTTTGGGAATTTGTTATGGTATGCAGTTATTGACCCATAAACTTGGAGGAAAAGTTGTTCCTGCAGGTGATGCTGGAAATCGTGAATACGGTCAATCAACTCTTACTCACACACCATCAGCTCTTTTTGAATCAACACCAGACGAGCAGACTGTTTTGATGAGCCATGGTGATGCGGTTACTGAGATTCCTTCTGACTTTGTTCGTACAGGTACATCAGCTGACTGCCCATACGCAGCCATCGAAAACCCAGATAAAAACATTTACGGTATCCAATTCCACCCAGAAGTTCGTCATTCTGTGTACGGAAATGATATCCTTCGTAACTTTGCCCTTAACATTTGTAAGGCTAAAGGCGACTGGTCAATGGATAACTTCATTGATATGCAGATCCAAAAAATTCGTGAAACTGTCGGTGATAAACGTGTCCTTCTTGGTCTATCAGGTGGTGTTGACTCATCTGTCGTTGGAGTTCTTCTCCAAAAGGCTATTGGCGATCAATTGATCTGTATTTTCGTAGACCACGGTCTTCTTCGTAAAGGAGAAGCGGACCAAGTTATGGACATGCTTGGTGGTAAGTTTGGTTTGAATATCGTCAAAGCAGACGCTGCAAAACGTTTCCTTGATAAACTTGCTGGCGTTTCTGACCCAGAACAAAAACGTAAAATTATCGGTAATGAGTTTGTCTATGTATTCGATGACGAAGCAAGCAAGCTCAAAGATGTGAAATTCCTTGCTCAAGGTACCTTATACACAGACGTTATCGAGTCTGGTACAGATACAGCTCAAACTATCAAGTCACACCACAACGTGGGTGGTCTTCCAGAAGACATGCAGTTTGAATTGATCGAACCACTCAACACTCTTTATAAGGACGAAGTTCGTGCCCTAGGTACAGAGCTTGGTATGCCAGACCACATCGTATGGCGCCAACCATTCCCAGGACCAGGACTTGCTATCCGTGTCATGGGAGAAATTACTGAAGAAAAACTTGAAACAGTTCGCGAATCAGACGCTATTCTTCGTGAGGAAATTGCCAAAGCTGGCCTTGACCGCGATATCTGGCAATACTTCACAGTTAACACAGGCGTTCGTTCAGTCGGTGTTATGGGTGACGGTCGTACATATGACTACACGATTGCAATCCGTGCAATCACCTCTATCGATGGTATGACTGCTGATTTTGCAAAAATTCCTTGGGAAGTACTTCAAAAGATTTCTGTACGTATCGTAAACGAAGTGGACCACGTTAACCGCATCGTCTACGATATTACAAGTAAACCACCTGCAACAGTTGAGTGGGAATAGAGTTAATAAGTTTAAAAAGCCTTAGAAATATTGATTTCTAAAGCTTTTTATTTTGCATTAACAATATTTTAACAACAAAAACTATTTTTCAGTATTTAAACCTAATATCTTTTTAACCTTTTTGGTAATTTCTATATACATACCTTTCTTAGACTCTCTAACAATTCTAGAATAATCTCCATTATCCTCGCGCAATTCATAAACACGGTAAAAATCATTATTATATTCAAACTCACTAATCAAGTCTATTTCTTTATTTATTATTTCCTCACTACCTAAATTTTCTGAATACTTCCTGAACTCTATTAACCAATTAAACACCTATTAATCAATTTTTAAATGTATCTTACCCTTCACTACATCCGGTATATATTTTGAAGTAATCTCATATTCAATCGTTTGAGGAACATTCTCAAACATTAGTATCGATGGAAATGCCATTGAGGAGTTATGTTTCAAATACTCAATGCCAAATCTTAAAATATCAAATTCTGAATTTGTAAAATTTTTATATATAAATATGTGTTCTAAAGAGTTTTTATAGTTGTATTTTTGATCTTCATAACCAGGTCTCGTAGTATATGCGATAAGTGGATTAATATTAATTCTTTCTATATTTGATGGGATTATTTGAAAATAAGCGTAAGCATCAACTGAGTCACTTTCTTTAATTTTAAATAGAAATTCATCTAATTCAATTCCCTGTATCTCCTCAATTATGTTCTCTCCTGGATAAAGCAAGTTATTATGTTTTAGCAGACAACCTTTTGGTACCATCAGTTTTATATCGATATCTTCATCATATGTTTTACCTAAGTTAGAAACGATTAATTCGACAAATTTAATGTTATCTATGTATGTGAAATATTCAATGTACTCTTTGTAAGATACTATTTCCTAATATAATTTGTTTAATTTAGAAAAGCGTTTCTTTTCCTTGTCAGACCCTATATACGAAGGTCTACTGTTACCAAAAGGAATTTCCACCTGAAATTTATCTTTCCTTAAATTTCCTAAGTGCCAAAAATTTTCATGTAGTTTGATTTGGTTTTCTTTAGCGAAATCATTTATAGTATCTTTGAATTCATCACTAATAACCACAGAATCAGCCATTTTATAAAGAAAATCAACATTCGCATCTTCTTTTGAAGGCATGATCAACTTTTTGGTTTTATCTTCTAATATACCTGATTCTTCAGAAATTACGGTACTGTTTAGTTCATCTATATATTCATTAATCCTACTTTGTTTTTCATTGATAAATTTTGACTCCAGTAAACTAAATTGTTTAGGTAAAACATTTTCGTCAGATAATGTATTTTTATCCCTTATTGTCACAAACGGTTTTATATTTTCGTTTTGATAAGTTTCTTTTTCTGAAATTAATTTTAAAAAATAAAGTGATAGATGATTTGTAAAAAGCCTTTGAAAATCACTCTCGTCATTAACTATAAAAAACATCCCTCTATCTTTATATCTTTCTTTAAATTCTTGCACTTTTTCATATTGCTTAATGTCTATATTAGACGGAATTATCGGAGCTTCTAAAAAGTACATAAAAACTTGTTTATCAGCTGATAGCATCTCCTCAATTTCTTCTTCCGTTCCTGATCCATAATTATCTGTTGCTGTACCAAATCTTGTCCAAAATATAGCAACAGCTGCATCACATTCCCTAACAATTTGCTTATTCAATAATTCCTGTGGTTTATCACCTGATTCAGGAAAACTATCCGTTGACCAATGCTTGATTGATACTTGTATATTATTCAAACTACCATATAGTTTATTAAAATTATCAACAGCTTCCTTAATTAATTGAAGATAGCCAGTAACATCCCCGGGACACGAAATTAATAAATCGTAAATAGTCACTCCTTCTCTTGGCATCAATGTATCCTCCGAAAATTTAATACTATACAAATCTAACCTATTATGATTATAAATCAAAAAAACAATAAAATCAAATTCTCTTACTGTTTTATTGGTTATAAACAATTGGAAATGAATGGTTTTGAACAAAGGTATCTACAACACAAAAGAGTAAATTAGGCTATGTTAATAGCATTTATCCCTTAGCGACTGCTCTTGTAAAAACTTATGGCAATGATGTAAAGCCATATTGGAAAAAAGATGATATTAATAAGGCAACAGAGAAAGCTAGTAATCGTATAGTGAGATTTATCTTTGGATAAAAAATAGTGTAGGCTGAAGAGAATTCTTTAAAACTAGCTTGCTACAATTATTCTTTGTCAGATTTAAATGAAGTAACAATAGAAAATAAGAACGGAAATAGATTTTCCTGTAAGATAATACCGCTGGAGCATGAACTTCAGTGGTATTATTTTTTATGATTTCAATATTAGGAAAATTTCTCAACCTCTACTCCTCTTTTTAAATCCCTGAAAGCATGCTATAATATAGTAAGTATAGTTCCAATAACCTGATTATAAAAGTCAGCGATAAAGATTTCTTACATCATCCGTAAGTGTTATTCTACTCTGATTCATATTATAATGAAAGTAACAAAAAATGGAGGTGTTTCACATGGACACAATTTTACGAGTAGAATCATTAAAAAAGCATTATGGGAAAGAGCCCAATATTACCAAAGCCTTGGATAGCATATCTTTTCAAGTTGTCAAAGGCGAGTTCTTAGGAATTATGGGGAGTAGCGGTTCTGGGAAAACAACCCTTCTTAACTGTCTCGCCACAATCATCAAGCCAACTGACGGTTCCATTCAAATGCAAGAAAAGGATTTAGGTCAGCTAAAAGGGAGCCAATTAGCAGATTATAGAGGCAAGGAAATTGGCTATCTCTTCCAGAATTTTGAGCTCTTGGACAATCTTACAGCCAAAGAAAATATTTTACTTCCCTTGTCTTTGCACAAGGTCGATGCCAACGAAAGCAAGGTTCGATTAGAATTACTTTCCCAATATCTGGATATTTCTGAACTTCTGGATAAGTTCCCTTCTCAATTATCAGGTGGTCAACGGCAAAGGGTAGCTGCTGCGCGCGCCTTAATTTTAGACCCTAAGATTGTATTTGCAGACGAGCCCACAGGGGCTTTGGATTCAAAAAATGCGACCATTTTGATGCAAAAATTATCCGAAATGAATCAAGTGGAAGAAACCACCATTCTCATGGTGACCCACGATTCCGTCGCAGCCAGCTTTTGCAACCGCATCTTGTTTATCCAAGATGGAAAACTATTCCATGAAATCCGTCGCGATTATCCAAGAGAAAGTCAAGAAGACTTCTACCACAGAATACTAAAGGTCATGGCAGCACTAGCTGGAGGTGATGGTAATGTTTTCTAAATTAGTCTCAAGAAATAGCAAGAGAGATCGAAAGAATAATGGCTTGTATTTCAGTTCTATGGTTCTGTCTATTATCTCCTTTTACATCATCCTTTCTTTGACTCATCAAGATGTGATGCACTTTCTAAAACAAATAGAAAGTGACGCTGTAAATAAACTCTTTAGCATGATTCCCATTCTTTATGTAGCAACGCTCTTTATTCTCTTTTTTCTAGTCTACTTCTCAAGCAGTATGCAGATGGAAAGGAGAAAACATGAATTTGGTGTCTATCTCACACTGGGAATGCAAAGAAGCAAACTGTTCTTGCTACTTCTGCTCGAGGATTTGAGAAACAGTGTCCTTGCCCTTGGAATAGGCCTTCCTATTTCCATCTTAATTTCAGAATTGATTAGCCTAATAACCTCTAAAATTGTGGGACTAGGGATTATTGAACATCAATTTTCTCTATCTACCACAGCTCTACTCTATACAGTCATCGGCTTCCTAGCCGTAAAATTAGCTGTTTTTGTCCTTTTAAGTGCAAAGACTGCCAATATGGAAATCGGAAACCTGCTCGCCTATTCTCCTTCTGGGATGAAGAAACTACTCCCCAAGGGGGTGTACCTTCTTGCTTCTGTCCTCGGAATTTTGCTTCTAGGAACAGCCTATTACATGGGTATGAGTGGACGAGCTTGGGAAAATGTCATAACAATGGGCATCACCGTTCTCTTAGGAACTCTGGGAACTATCCTACTCTTCTTTGGTATGCGTTTATTTATAGACTTTTTGGTCAAGCTTGGAAACAATCGAAAACTTCATGCCTATAATTTTAGACAGATTCAGGAATTAGTTATCCAACGCTCAACTATACTGGCTGTCTGCTCCCTCTTAATTTTCTCTGCCTTGTGCCTCTTTGGAGCAGGTGTGGCCATTACAAGCGGCAATCCAGGCAATCAAACCCACGTATTGGATTATACATTTAGAGATAGCAAGCAGGAAACAGATGAAAATCTTGATGTAAATGCAGTTAAAAAAGAGCTTGAAGCTGCCGGACTAGTATCACAGTTTTCAAAGATTCTGCAAATTAAAGTAGGCCAAACTAAAGAACACGAATCCGTGTCCTTTGAAGAGGTCATCAAGGAGTTGAAAAATCAAAAAGACAACAAGAACAAGGAA
The DNA here is from genome assembly GCF_027497975.1 of Streptococcus sp. SM5. Taxonomy (NCBI): domain Bacteria; kingdom Bacillati; phylum Bacillota; class Bacilli; order Lactobacillales; family Streptococcaceae; genus Streptococcus; species Streptococcus sp. SM5. The sequence goes on from NZ_JAJNSC010000016.1 coordinate 19,293, forward strand.
ATTTTGCTCCATAAATTTAAACAGTCTACTAATTCCCACCTCATACCAGTTTCCGAATACAATGAACTTAAAAAGGCTGCCAATCTTCCTCCTCTAGAACTAACTAATAAGGAAGCATATTTGTATATGGGGAAAGATTTTCTGCCAGATGAAAGTCTCGTCAACTCTGTCCTAAAGACAAAGCCTCAAATCAAAGTCATGGGAAATGATGTAAAATTGATTGGCGAGGTGGAGTCTTTGCCAATCGTAACGGATCATGAGATAACCCTCTCTGTCGCTCTCATAGTTCCAGATGAGATTTTTATGAGCTATACAGACGGTCGCTATTCGAACTATGTTAGCGGTATCTTGGCTCCTGAGCTAGTCAAGGAAAAAGGCTTGATGAGAGCTATCTCAGATACCAATGAAAAGCTAAATCAAACCTCTCTTGGCTATGAAAGCTATATACAAAATATGGGAAGACAATTGTTTTACATTATCTCTGCCAGCTATGTCACCATCTATCTGTCTATCATCTTCCTTGTTGTCGCAAATACAATTATCGGCGTTCAGTTTTTGATGGGACAAAGACAATCCTATAGACGATACCAGACCTTAATCCATCTTGGTGCCAACTACGAAACTCTTTGTAAATCGTCAGAAAAGCAAGTCAACTGGTATTTCGGTCTACCAATAGCCCTTGCACTTATCAGTAGTAGCTTCGGAGTGAGCTCCCTCCTCACAGGAATAGTGCCCACTAGCGCAAGAATGGTTATGGGGCAGAGATTTATCACAGCCATGCTGATCGTACTGCTATTAGCTGGCTTTGAAGTCATCTATATCAGAATTGTAAAGAAAAATAGCAACAAGTACTTATTGTCATTAATGGAACCCAAAAGAGATGAATAAGGTAGAATAAAATAGGAAAAGGAGGAACCGATATGAAGCATATTCTGGTTATTGAAGATGAAGCCTTGATTCGAGATGAAATTGTCATCTTGTTAGAGAAAGCGGGTTATCAAGTTGATAAGTTGACTGACTTCAAAGATACAAGCCAGCAAGTGCTGCAATACGATACAGATCTAATCATACTGGATTTGAATTTGCCAGGAGAAACAGGTTTTCAAATTTGTAAAAATCTCAAGTCAAAACGCTCTGTCCCTATATTGGTTCTCACTTCCCGTGAACAATTAAAAGATGAAATCTACGCCCTGAAATTAGGGGCAGATGAGTATCTAACAAAGCCTTTCAAGAAAGAAAGATTTTTGGCACGTATAGAAAATATCTTGAAACGCTATGAAGGCAGACAAAATCTACTTGAAAAAGATAATTTTCTGCTTGATAGACAGACCTATACCCTTTATATCAATGGACACTCGATTTTACTCCCCCAAAATCAAGGGAAATTGTTAGAAACTTTATTAGTGGCAACTGATTCTGTCGTCACAAAAGAAGAACTAAGCATGAAACTGTGGAATACAACTGAGTTCATCGATGAAAATGCCCTTCAAGTAAATATTGCAAGACTCAAAAAGGTGATGAAACAGGCTGGTATTGCACTTCAAGTCAAGTCCGTCAGAGGTATCGGTTACAAATTGGAAGAGGAAAGGGAATATGAAACAGAATCCTAAATATTTGGCTACCTATCTGCCTTGGTTACTTGTTCTCTTAGCATTTGATCTATTCACAGCTGTCCTGCTTTGGCTTTCAGACGTGAGAAAGTTTCAAGCCCTCATCATTCTCTATCTTTTAGCTACTGTCCTGCTCTTTTTCATCCTATCATTCCTACTGATAAGAAAAGAAAGAAAAAAATCCGCTGCCTATAAAGCCTTCATAGCCAATCCCAAGGTCGATACTGAGCTGGAATTATTGCGTTTATCAAGTGCCTCAGAGAAAGAAAGCATCGAAGAAATCGCAAATGCGCTTTACCAAAGGCAAGCGGAAATAGGAAAGCTCAACTCATTACTAGCCGAATACGAGGACTATGTTGAAAAATGGGCTCATGAAATCAAACTCCCTCTATCGCTTCTTTCCCTCCTTTTGGACAATCAAAGTGACCAGTTGCCAAAGGATACAACTTTTAAGTTGGACTATGTGAAAAATCAAATCCAAGGAAATGTATCACAGATACTATTCTATTACAGGGTGAAAAGTGAAAAAAATGATTTTCTATTTGAAGACCTTGACCTCCAAGAGTGTATCCAAGATCTTTTGGAAAACTTTGATCCCTTGCTCAAAGAAAAGAAATTTACGATTCAGCTAGAGAACATACAAGGAATCTGCTACACCGATCAACGCAGTTTTGAATTTATCCTCTCTCAAATCCTCGCCAACGCCCTTAAATATAGCTCTGACAAGCCCGAACTCAGTATTTCTATGTCAAAAGATAAGGGGCGCACAAGTCTGATTATTAGGGATAATGGTTGCGGAGTTAAAGCTTGTGACCTCCCTCATATCTTTGAAAAAGGCTTTACAGGTGATTCAGGTGATACAAGGAAAAAATCAACAGGTATGGGGCTCTATCTAGTCAAACAATTAGCAGATGCTTTAAAAATCGAAATCACAGTAAAATCCGAATGGACGCAAGGATTTGAAATCTCTCTTTCTATTTAGTCAATTTTTCGATTAAGAAAATTGCCTAATCATAGAAAGCACATATGTTATATCAAAAAGGAAAGCACTTCTGCTTTCCTTTTTTATTTGCGTTTCTTCTTAGCTTTTTTCATTTTATTCGCCATGCGTTTCATTGACTGTTTCATAGCAAATTCACCGATTTTACCTTTTAGTCCGCCACCAAACATCTGGCTCATATCTGGCATTCCTGCTCCTCCGAGAGCTGACAAGTCAGGCATCCCACCTTGTCCCATCATTCCTTCAAGGGCAGACATATCCATTCCTCCCATATTTGGCATATTTTTAGGAAGGTTGTTTGGATTGATTCCCATCTGCTTCATCATCTTGTTCATATCACCAGACATAACACCCTGCATGAGTTGTTTAGCCTGGTTAAAGTCCTTGATGAATTTATTGACTTCGACAAAGGTATTTCCAGAACCAGCAGCGATACGACGGCGACGGCTTGGATTTAACAAATCTGGATTTTCACGTTCTTCAGGTGTCATGGAAGACACAATGGCACGTTTGCGAGCAATCTGGCGTTCATCCACCTTCATGTTTTGAAGGGCTGGATTGTTAGCCATACCTGGAATCAGCTTGAGCAAGTCTTCCATTGGCCCCATGTTTTGCACCTGATCCAACTGATCAATGAAATCATTGAAATCAAAGGTGTTTTCACGCATCTTCTCAGCCATTTCAAGGGCTTTTTGCTCATCGTATTCTTGAGAAGCTTTCTCAATCAAAGTGAGCATATCCCCCATACCAAGGATACGGCTAGACATACGGTCTGGGTGGAAGGTTTCGATATCTGTAATTTTTTCACCTGTACCAGTGAACTTGATTGGTTTTCCAGTGATGTGACGAACCGATAGAGCCGCACCACCACGAGTATCCCCATCAATCTTGGTAAGGATGACCCCAGTGACTTCCAACTGAGCATTAAACTCACGCGCAACATTGGCCGCTTCTTGACCAATCATGGCATCAACCACGAGGAGAATTTCGTTTGGTTGAGCCAATGCTTTTACGTCACGAAGCTCATTCATCAAAAGCTCATCAATCTGCAAACGACCTGCCGTATCAATCAAGACATAGTCATTATGATTGGCTTGGGCTTGTTCCAAACCTTGACGAACAATCTCCACAGCTGGAACCTCTGTCCCAAGAGCGAAAACCGGCACATCAATCTGTTGTCCAAGAGTTTTCAACTGGTCAATAGCCGCAGGACGATAAATATCCGCCGCAATCATCAAAGGACGAGCATTTTCTTCTTTCTTGAGTTTGTTGGCCAATTTACCAGCAAAAGTTGTTTTACCAGCCCCCTGTAAACCAATCATCATGATGATTGTAGGAATCTTAGGTGACTTGATAATTTCTGCCGTATCAGAACCTAAAACGGCTGTCAGTTCCTCATCAACGATTTTAATAATCTGTTGCGCAGGATTAAGGGTATCAATGACCTCGTGGCCGACTGCACGCTCACGAACTTTTTTGATAAAGTCCTTTACAACAGGCAAGGCAACATCGGCCTCAAGCAAGGCCAAGCGAATTTCTTTGGTTGCCTCTTGGACATCAGCTTCAGAGATTTTTCCTTTTTTACGTAGATTTTTAAAGACGTTCTGCAAACGTTCTGTTAAACTTTCAAATGCCATTTTTCTTCCTCTTATTCTCTATTATCAATGCTTGTTAAAATTTCTATCTGCTCCTTCAGAAAGCCATCCTTGGGATAGCGCTCCAAAATCTGGTCAAAAATCTGACTGCGGACAATGTAGTCCGAGTACATGTGCAATTTCATCTCATAATCTTCCAGAATCTTTTCTGTCCGCTTGATATTATCATAAACAGCCTGACGACTGACACCAAATTCCTCGGCAATTTCAGCAAGGCTATAATCGTCAGCGTAGTAGAGCTCGATATAATTCATTTGCTTATCTGTCAAAAGCGCCGCATAAAATTCAAAGAGCGCATTCATACGGTTGGTTTTTTCGATTTCCATAACTTTTATTATACCAAAAAATCTATTATACTTCTACATTAGAAGTCACTCTATCGGGTCAATCAAACCATTCTTCTATACAATAGATAGGACCTGATTAAAAATTTGCTCTATTATTTCCTTATATTGAAAACGATGTCTGTAATTCTTACCATAAGTTGTAAAATGAGGAATTTTATCGTTTCAATCCCCCCTTAAACCAACGATAGGCGGTATTGACCTCAATGTCCTTGATGGTTTGGAGCATGAAACTGAAACCGTAGAAACATTAGATGGGAGGAATTTTAACCAACATATGTAACAGTGGATAAACTAGGACACCTTTTATCCGAGGAATAAGTACCTGCGACCAAGAAAATGGTCTTACGAAATGAGTTCAACTAGCTCGTAAAAAACAACTTGAGTATATTTGTAGTCTTGATTTTCTTTGTGAGACTTAGGCATCATTTCTCAACCATTCTTACATTTATTATACTAATATACAACTCTACACATAGAAAAGTCCTTAGAAACTTGTAGTCTAAGGACTTTGTCTTCAAACTGACTTTAGTGTTTTATTTTTACCCAATCACACTTCCGTTTGGTACAGCTGGATCAACTGTGAGAAGGGTTAATTTCCCATCATGTTCAGCTGAGAGAATCATCCCTTGACTGACATATTTCTTCATCATCTTGCGTGGTTTGAGATTGGCAACGATTTGAACTTTCTTGCCGACCAATTCTTGTTCATTTGGATAGTATTTGGCAATTCCTGAAAGAATTTGACGATTTTCACCATCACCAGCATCTAGACGGAATTGGAGCAACTTATCAGAGCCTTCTACTTTAGACACTTCTTTGACTTCTGCGACACGGATTTCAACCTTGTCAAAGTCTTCAAACTTGATTTCTTCCTTGTTTAGTTTGAGTTCAACTTCGTCTGGGTTCCACTCTTTTTCGACTACTGGTTTGTTACCTTCCATTTGTTCCTTGATATAGGCGATTTCTTCTTCCATATCCAGACGTGGGAAGATTGGTGTTCCCTTAGCAACTACAGTCACACCTGCAGGAAAATCAGCCAAGCTCAAGTTTTCAAGGCTCTCTACTTCTTCCAAGCCAAGTTGATTCAAGACTGCACGACTGGTTTCCATCATAAATGGTTCAATCAAGTGAGCGACGACACGAAGGCTGGCTGGCAAGTGGCTCATAACACTTGCTAATTGATCACGATGAGCTTCATCCTTAGCCAATACCCATGGAGCTGTTTCATCAATGTATTTATTGGTACGAGAGATAAGGGTCCAGACTGCTTCAAGGGCACGTGGGTAGTCAACTGCTTCCATATGTGTATGGTAATCAGCGATTGATTGTTCTGCGACGTCAGCAAGAGCATGGTCAAACTCTGTTACACCTTCTTCATAGGCAGGAATTTGTCCATCAAAGTACTTATTAATCATGGAAACAGTACGGTTGAGGAGGTTCCCAAGGTCATTGGCTAATTCGTAGTTGATACGGCCTACATAGTCTTCAGGAGTGAAGGTTCCGTCTGAACCAACTGGAAGGCTACGCATGAGGTAGTAACGAAGTGGATCTAGTCCATAACGCTCTACCAACATTTCAGGATAAACAACATTCCCTTTAGACTTAGACATTTTGCCGTCTTTCATGACGAACCAACCGTGAGCAATCAAACGATCTGGCAATTTGATATCTAACATCATAAGAAGGATTGGCCAATAGATTGAGTGGAAGCGAAGGATGTCTTTTCCAACCATGTGGAAGACTGTTCCATTCCAGAACTTATCAAAGTTACCGTGCTCATCTTGACCGTAGCCAAGAGCTGTCACATAGTTAAGAAGAGCATCAATCCAAACGTATACAACGTGTTTTGGATTAGATGGCACTGGCACTCCCCATGTAAAGGTTGTACGAGAAACCGCCAAGTCTTCCAAACCTGGCTCGATGAAGTTGCGAAGCATTTCATTCAGACGACCATCTGGAGTGATAAAGTCAGGATGAGCTTTGAAAAAGTCTACCAAACGATCTTGGTATTTGCTGAGGCGAAGGAAGTATGATTCTTCAGAGACCCATTCCACCTCGTGACCTGATGGAGCGATACCACCAGTTACATTTCCAGCTTCATCACGGAATACTTCTGCAAGCTGGCTTTCTGTAAAGAATTCCTCATCTGAAACTGAGTACCAACCAGAATATTCACCCAAATAGATGTCATCTTGAGCAAGCAAGCGTTCAAAGACCTGTGCGACAACTTTTTCATGGTAGTCATCAGTCGTACGGATAAATTTATCGTATGAGATATCGAGTAATTGCCAGAGTTCTTTGACTCCAACTGCCATCCCGTCAACATAGGCTTGAGGTGTGATGCCAGCTTCTTCAGCTTTCTGCTGGATTTTCTGACCATGCTCATCAAGGCCTGTCAGATAAAAGACATCGTAGCCCATCAGGCGTTTGTAACGTGCTAGGACATCACAAGCGATGGTTGTGTAGGCAGAACCGATATGAAGTTTACCAGATGGATAGTAAATTGGCGTTGTAATATAAAAATTCTTTTCAGACATAATTTTTCCTTTCCAGGCAAATGAAACCTGTTTTTCTAACACTTCATTATATCACATTTTTAAGGATTTTCGATAGGAAAATCTATATAAAAACAAGATAGACGAGTGTCCATCTTGTTGATTTTATTCATAACGAAGGGCTTCGATTGGATCAAGTTTCGATGCCTTGTTGGCTGGCAAGACTCCAAAAATCATACCAACACTAGCCGAAACTGCAAGACTAAATAGGGCAACCGGGATTGACACTCCTACTTCTATACCTGCAATCAATCCTTGCAAGAGTATGCCAGCTATAGCGGTTAAGCCTGTCGCAATGATTAGACCAATAACTCCGCCTAGCAAAGTCAAAATCATGGCTTCAATCAAAAACTGAATTAAAATATTGGCACGCGTTGCACCCAAAGCCTTACGGAGACCAATCTCACGCGTTCGCTCCGTCACCGAAACCAGCATGATGTTCATAACACCAGTCCCTCCAACAAAAAGGGAAATTCCTGCAATGGCACTAATAATCGTAGTTATAAAGCCGAACAATTGTTGTACTTCTTGGAAGGCTGCAGTCGCATCTGACACCTGATACTCCCCTTGCTGAAGACCAGCAATCTCGGTCAATTTTCTAGCTAATTCTGGTCCCACTGTTGGTGTCAAACTGGTATCATTGACACGGAAGACAATATCAGAAATTTCATCCATATTGAAGTTGTTGGCAAGAGAAATATTAGTCGTAATTGGAAGTCCGCCAATACCAAAAGTCTTGGCAGTCTTGGCCTCATCGCTGGTATAGACACCAATGACACGATAGCTAAAGCCACCAACATCTATAACCTGGTTAACAGCTTCTTGAGCGGATCCGAACAGACTGTTAGCAAGTTCCTGGTCTAGCAAAATGACACTGGCCACATCTTTATAATCCTGAGCTATAAGACTACGACCTGCAACAATTTCATTTTCAACCGCCTTCATGTAAGTAATATTTCCACCTGTCAAGCTAGCGCGCTCCACTTTTTTATCTTTATAAGACAGGGTGGTATTTGTTGAGTTGGTTACATAGTAACTGTCCACCCCTTTAACTTTAGCAGCCTCCTTGACCCAAGCTTCTTGTGGTTTTGGTGGTTCCACAGGAACTTCCTCTTCTTTCCCAGAAACTGTCAATGCTGATTGTTTTTGGGTAAAAGAGCCATCTTTACTTTTAATAGGTGAGAAAAAAACATGGATATTCTTCTGTGACTTGGTCATGTTTTTATTGACCTGACGAGACATGGAATCACCTAGAGCCATAATCACAACAACCGATGACACACCAATGATAATCCCAATCATAGTAAGAAAAGAGCGCATCTTGTGGGCCATGATAGATGAAAAGGCGAATTTTAGATTCTGCATCTTAATTTTCCTCCTTTTCTAACTGAGCACTATCAGATGAAATAACTCCATCTCGAATGACAATCTGGCGTTTGGCATAAGCAGCGATTTCAGGTTCGTGCGTTACCATGATAATGGTTTTTCCTTCTTTATTCAGTTCAACCAATAATTGCATAATTTGATTCCCTGTTTTGGTATCCAAGGCTCCTGTCGGTTCGTCCGCTAGGATAATAGAAGGATTGTTTACCAAGGCACGCGCAATAGCTACACGTTGCTTTTGACCACCAGATAATTCCGAAGGTAAATGGTGACTTCGTTCTGTCAATTCAACCTTATCTAGATATTCCTCAGCTAACTTGCGCCGTTTTGAAGCTGAAACTCCTGCATAAATCAAGGGCAATTCTACATTTTGCAGAGCATTGAGTTTGGATAGAAGAAAGAACTGCTGAAAGACAAATCCGATTTGTTTGTTGCGGACCTTGGCTAGTTGTTTTTCACCAAGTCCAGCCACTTCTTGACCTTCAAGATAATACTCTCCACTGGTTGGTGTATCCAACATGCCAATCGTATTCATCAGCGTAGACTTACCAGAACCAGATGGTCCCATGATGGCAACAAATTCACCCTCATTCACTTCTAGGTTGATATTTTTGAGAACCTGCAGTTCTTGGTCGCCATTACGGTAGCTTCTGCAGATATTTTTTAGACTAATTAGTTGCTTCATCAGCCTTCACCTCTTTTCCTTCCTCTAGAGAAGACGTTGGGTTACTGATGACCTTGACTCCATTTGTCAGACCTGAAGTGATTTCTTGGTTGTCTGCATCAGCATTACCCAAACCAACTTCCACTTTCTTGGCCTTTTTCTGCTCGTCAAGCACCCAGACATAGTTCTTATCATTTTCAGTCACAACACTTGTTAGAGGAACCAAAATGGCTTTACTCTTATTCTTAACCTCAACACTTACTGAGAATCCTTGTTTCAAATCACCGATTTCACTTGTAACATCGATGGTATATGGATATTTAGAACCAGAATTACCACCTGTTGCGGCAGTAGCTGCACTTGCTGCTTCACCACTAGTTTTAGGATAGTCAGAGATATAGCTAATCTTACCTGTCCAGCTCTTATCTTGGTAAACTTTAGAAGTAAAGGTTACTTCTTGTCCTACAGAGAGGTTGGCAAGGTTATATTCAGATAGTTCACCCTTAACTTGCAAGTTTTCATTACTTACGACATGAACGACTACTTGACTAGCTCCTGTTGGAGATTTAGAAACATTGTGGTTGACTTCAACCACAGTTCCCTCCAGGGTACTGAGAACCGTCATGGCATCCAACTGACTTTGAGCCTTACTTAATTGCGCTTCTGCATCTGCACGAGCATCACGGGCATCACCTAGTTGTGCATCAATAGATGAAACTGCATTTCCTGAGACTGGAGCTGGAGTTTGCCCTGCAGCTCCTTCGCCTCCTGCTGGTGCTGGTAACTGTGGAGCCGGAGCTGAAGCGGCTTCATTTCGTGCTTGATTGAGTTCATTGATATGACGATCTGCCTTAGCTACTGCTCGGCTAGCTGAATCATAGGCCGCCTGGGCTTCTGAACTACTGTACTTGACTAAAGCCTGTCCTTCGCTGACCTTATCACCCACAGAAACAAGGATTTCATCTAAATCTCCCTTACTAGCATCAAAATAAACATATTGTTCATTTTTTGCTGTTACTGTCCCTGACAATAAAACAGAGGACGCCACGCTTCCTTCCTTGGCAACAACAAGATGAGTAGGCTCATCTTTTACAGCGGTCTGAGATGGTTGTCTAAAGAGCAAAATCCCCCCAGCACCTAATACAACTACACTTGCAGCACCGATTGCTGCATACAATTGCCACTTTTTAGCTTTACGATTCTTCTTCATAATGAAACTCCTTTTTGATTTAAAGTCCTTAACAATATTATATAAAAATTAGCAAATATAAACAATAACAGTTCAGAACGAAATAATGACATTTCGGGATTTGATTATTGTTCGGAATCTATTTTTTACTACCATTGTACTAGTTATATAATACACTTTATTTTTCCTTTTTGCAAGCCTTTTCTTTAATTTTTTTGAACGTAGCAGATTTTTGCAATCAAATCAAAAAAAAGATAGAATATGACTATCAAAAAATGACACTCTACTATTTAAAAGAGTATAAAGGAGTTTTCAATGAGAGAATATGATATCATTGCTATCGGTGGTGGTAGCGGAGGAATTGCTACCATGAACCGTGCTGGTGAACACGGAGCTAAAGCGGCCGTTATTGAGGAAAAGAAATTAGGTGGAACCTGTGTCAACGTCGGTTGTGTTCCTAAAAAAATCATGTGGTACGGGGCGCAAATCGCTGAGACTTTCCATCAATTTGGAGAAGACTACGGCTTTAAGACTACTGATCTTAACTTTGACTTTGCTACCCTACGTCGCAATCGTGAAGCCTATATTGATCGCGCTCGTTCTTCTTATGATGGCAGTTTTAAACGCAACGGAGTAGACTTGATTGAAGGCCATGCTGAATTTGTAGATTCTCATACTGTCAGCGTAAATGGTGAACTGATTCGTGCTAAACATATCGTGATTGCTACTGGTGCCCATCCCAGTATTCCAAACGTTCCTGGTGCTGAACTAGGTGGCTCTTCTGATGATGTATTTGCTTGGGAAGAATTGCCAGAGTCAGTTGCTATTCTAGGCGCTGGTTATATTGCCGTTGAATTGGCTGGCGTACTCCACACTTTTGGTGTCAAGACAGACCTCTTTGTTCGCCGTGATCGTCCTTTACGTGGTTTTGATTCTTACATCGTTGAAGGTCTGGTCAAGGAAATGGAAAGAACAAACTTACCACTTCACACTCACAAAGTCCCTGTTAAGTTAGAAAAAACTGCTGAAGGCATTACCATTCATTTCGAAGATGGTACTAGTCACACAGCTAGTCAAGTTATCTGGGCTACTGGTCGCCGTCCAAACGTTAAGGGCTTGCAACTTGAAAAAGCTGGAGTAACTCTGAACGAACGTGGCTTTATCCAAGTAGATGAATACCAAAATACTGTTATTGAAGGAATCTACGCTCTAGGTGATGTAACAGGTGAAAAAGAACTAACTCCAGTTGCTATCAAAGCTGGACGTACCCTATCTGAACGTCTCTTTAACGGAAAAACTACTGCAAAAATGGATTACTCAACTATTCCAACTGTCGTCTTTTCACACCCTGCTATCGGAACTGTTGGTTTGACAGAAGAGCAAGCTATTAAAGAATACGGTCAAGACCAAATCAAGGTTTACAAATCAAGCTTTACGTCTATGTACTCTGCTTGCACTGACAACCGTCAAGAAACACGTTTCAAATTGATCACAGCAGGTTCAGAAGAAAAAGTTGTCGGACTTCATGGAATTGGCTATGGTGTTGATGAAATGATTCAAGGATTTGCTGTTGCTATCAAAATGGGAGCAACCAAGGCAGACTTTGATGCAACTGTGGCGATTCACCCAACTGCATCTGAAGAATTTGTAACTATGCGTTAATCGAAACAACAGAAGCTGATACAAATGTGTCTGCTTCTTTTTTGATGTTTTCGAATCGATGAAAACAACTTAACCAATAAGCAAAATCGGCCGTTACAGTTTTTGTTACCTTGTTTTAAAAAATTGGTTGACAATAATTACTCTACGAGTATAATAGTTACTATACATCAGAAAAGAGGTTAACTATTTTGAAAAAAGCTCATATTTATGCTATCCCTGCTATTGGAGCTGCTCTCATTGCTGTTTTGGCACAAATCAGTCTTCCAATTGGACCTGTTCCCTTCACTCTGCAAAACTTTGCAATCGGCTTGATTGCAACTGTCTTTAGACCAAGAGAGGCTGTACTTTCTGTTGGACTCTATCTTCTTCTAGGTGCTATCGGTCTTCCTGTTTTTGCAGGAGGTGGAGCTGGTTTTCAGGCTTTAGTTGGTCCTACTGCAGGCTATCTTTGGTTTTATCTTGTTTATTCTGGACTTACATCCTCTCTAACCAACAGCAAGAGTAGTGTTGTCAAGATTTTTCTTGCAAACCTCTTGGGTGATGCCCTTGTCTTTGTCGGCGGGATTCTCAGCTTACATTTTCTTGCTGGAATGGCATTTGAAAAAGCTCTTGTTGTGGGGGTCATTCCCTTTATCATTCCAGACCTTGGTAAAATTATTGCTATTAGTTTTATTAGCCGTCCATTACTTCAACGCCTTAAAAATCAAGCTTACTTTGCTAACTAAAAAAGGATATCGAGTTGTCATGACTCAATATCCTTTTCATTCATTTTGACAACTTAGTTGCCTTTAAAGGCATCCACCATCGTTTGAAATTCTTCATTTGAGAGAGTGATCCCTTTACCCATTTTAGTATGGTCTGGACTCCAAGCACGAATATCAAACTTTGCAGGGGCTCCATTAAAGCTCACACGGTTGATTTCCTTGGTCCAACCTTTTTCGTTTTCAGAAAGAGTCAACAAGTGCTCTTCGATTTCAAATGTAAATTCTGCCATTTTCTTCTCCTTTTTTTGCTTTCATTTGATTATTCGTAAAATCTTGTAGATTTTAGGAAAATTTTATATAATATTGATATAAAAGAAGGGAGGCCAATATGAGACATAAATTCCAGCAAGTTCTAGATAAAATACATGACTTTTTAAATGGACATGAAGAACCAGACCATACTGAAAGCAACTCCCTTACAGCCACTATTGAAGAGGCTATCCAGAAACAAACTGCTGTTCACCTTATCTTGTCTGAGACAAGTTTTACAGGTGACATCATCAAATACGATCAGCAACGCCAGCAAATTATCGTGAAAAATTTTGCTAAAAATGTGACCCGTATTATCCGCATAAGCGATATTCAACGCCTACGATTTGTCCCTTCAACTGTCCAAACAGCCCAAAAAAATAGATTTAAGAAAGAGTGAGATGTAGTTGCTTCATCCCACTCTTTTTTCTTAGCGAATTTGTTCAAAATGTAAATGAACTGCGATATGATCTCCATAACCACTTCTTTCCAAGTCACGTTGTAGACGATAGGAAATGTAGTGTTCTGCAATGGTAATGTAACCTGCACCCAGCAAACGATGTTCAACCATAGACTGAATCATGCTAATGGTAGCACGTTCCACCTTGGCCTCTTCCAAGTCCAAAACTACTTTCTTAGTGACTTGTGCAAGGTTTTGACGCAAATCATCTGTCAATACATAGACAGTCTGAGCTGCCTTTAAGATAGCTTGGTAAATCTTATCTGGATTAAATTCAGCAATTTCTCCATCACGTTTGATTACTTGCATAGGTATCTCCTTTATTCTTTGTTTTCTTTGATTTCTGCCAGCATTTTTTCTTCTTCTGCTGTCAGTTGATAATGTTCAAGCAAATCCGGTCTGCGTTTATAGGTTTTCTTTAAACTCTCATACAGGCGCCACTGACGAATCTTTTCATGGTGCCCGCTCATTAGTACATCTGGGACAACCATGCCTCGATAATCATAGGGACGTGTGTACTGAGGATATTCAAGAAGGCCTGAAGAAAAACTATCATCTTGGTGGCTAGACTCCTTGCCAATTACTTCTGGAATCAGGCGTACCGTAGCATCAATCATGGTCATAGCCGCCAACTCTCCACCAGTCAAGACATAGTCGCCTAGGGAGATCTCATCTGTCACCAAGGTCTTAATTCGCTCATCATAACCCTCATAGTGCCCACAGATAAAGATTAGCTCTTCCTCTTGAGCCAAATCCTCAGCATAAGCCTGATCAAACTGCTTGCCAGCTGGGTCTAGGAGAATAACGCGCGGATTTTTCTTTTCAATAGCGTCAAAGGCATCGAAAATAGGTTGTGCTCGGAGCAACATCCCCTGACCACCTCCGTAGGGCTCATCGTCTACATGGCGGGCCTTTTCAGCATTTTCTCGAAAATTATGATACTGGATATCCAAGAGCCCTTTTTCTCGAGCCTTTCCAACGATTGAGTGCTCCAGTGGAGAAAACATCTCTGGAAAGAGGGTTAAAATATCAATCTTCATCGTCTAACCCTTCTAAGATTTCCACATCGACGCGGTTATTCGGAATATCAACATTGAGAACCACTGGTGGGATATAAGGCAATAACAAATCACGCTTGCCTTTTCGCTTGACTACCCAGACATCGTTAGCACCTGGTTGTAGGATTTCCTTGATGGTTCCAATCAAGTTGTCTCCCTCATAGACCTCCAAACCGATAATCTCGTGATAATAAAATTCACCATCGTCTAGGTCATTCAAATCTTCCTCAGCAACCTTGAGACTATATCCCTTGTACTTTTCGATAGCGTTGATATGGTACATATCTTTGAATTTAATGATGTCAAAGTTCTTCTGTTTTCGGTGGCTAGCAATAGTCACTGTTTGGACAAACTGATCTTTTTCATCAAACAAAGCCAGCTCAGCCCCTTTTTTAAACCGTTCTTCTGCAAAATCCGTCACAGACAAGACTCGCATCTCACCCTGTAACCCCTGCGTATTGACGATTTTCCCAACATTAAAGTAGTTCATCTTGTCTCCTGTAGTCTATTTATTTCCATCTTATTCTGACAATTCTCGAATAATAGTCACAATTTTTTCTGATTCTGACCATTGTAAATAATGGTGATTCCCTCCTAAAATGAGTTTAGTATTGGAAGTCCAATATTCTGATTCTCTGTACTCTTTTTCTCTATAAGCCTGACAAAAAATAAATACAGGGACATGAGATTCTATCGACAAATTCTCAAAATCTTCCTCAGTAATCTCTCCAGATATCTGAAATTCTGAATCTTGATTTTGCAACTCTGAACCTTTTTCTTGCATTATTTCCCAGATTTCTTTATTGATTTCAGGGCTAAATGTGGCTTGAGTTAAGCTCTTAAAATAAAGTTCAGGACCACACTCCTCAATCAGCATCATCTGCTCTTCCATTTCTGGATAAGGATTTTCTGAAAAATCAGCAAACATGACTTTTTTAGTTGTCGGTTCCATTGCTACTAAAGCCTGACACTTAATTGGTTTGTTGAGCAATTTACAAGCTAAAATTCCACTCAAACTATGTACACAAAGTATATATTCAGAAATCCCTAATTCTTCAAGTACTTCATAAACCGCATCTGCAAGATTATCCAGATTTTTTCCAGCTTGGTCATGAATCGGACTTCTACCTGTGTTTGGAAAATCAATTGTCAAATAACCAATTGTGGGAGGAAGTTTTTCGAGTATAAGTGAAAAATTTTCATAACTTGGTAGCAAACCTGCACCACTTAAACAAACTAGCATTTTCTTTTGCTTTTGATAAGTAACAGAGAGACAACCAATTTCTGTAGATACTTCAATCCTCTTCATAAAGAAATCCACTCATTCTGTATAATGAATTATAAAAAATCCTTATCCTTTATTTTATCACGTTCCAAGGATTTTCTCAAGTTGGAGAAAAAGTATGTCAACTCTCGAATTCCTTCAAAAATCCTTCCAAATCACGTTCATGTTGGTACTTAATGGCTGCAGTTTTGTCTTTCTCAAAGATGGTTTTAGTTAGGTCAATATGGTTGATGGCTGCGATTGCGACGGTGTAGTGAATGATATCAGCCAGTTCTTTTGCTAGTTCCTCGTTCGAATCCTGAACGCCCTCTTTTCGACCAGAGCGCCCATTCAAAACTTCGGCTACTTCTCCGACTTCCTCCACTAGCTTGATAAAAAGACCTTCCTCAGTCCGAGACTGCTGGTAATGTTCGAGTAAGTAGTCTTGTAATTGTCTAAACGTTAAATCCTTCATATCCTGCTCCTCGCAAAAAAAGCGAGACATTCGTCCCGCCCTTCTTATTTTTCGTCAATAACGATTCTTACTTTTTTGTCTTCAGTTGGGACAGAGTAGACAATCGTTCTTATCGCAGAAATAGTGCGACCCTTACGACCGATTACACGACCCACATCGCTTTGATCAAGATCCAAATGATATTCCAAAAATTCTGGTGTATCTTCAATCTTGATAGTTAAGGCATCTGGTTGTGAAATCAAGGGTTTCACAATCGCAATAATGAGATTTTCAATCGTATCCATCTGTCAACCTACTTTAAACTTATTTTGAGAATTTAGAATCGTGGAATTTTTTCAATACGCCTTCTTTTGAAAGGATGTTACGTACTGTGTCTGAAGGTTGAGCTCCATCAGCCAACCATGCAAGAACGCGGTCTTCTTTCAAAGTTACTTGGTTTTCAGCAACAAGTGGGTTGTAAGTTCCAACTGTTTCAATGAAACGTCCGTCACGTGGTGAACGTGAATCTGCTACGTTGATACGGTAGAAAGGTTTTTTCTTAGAACCCATACGAGTCAAACGGATTTTAACTGCCATTTTTAAAGTCTCTTTTCTTATTTTTTATTTCGGTGAAATAGCTGAGCTATTTAGCACATGTTCTATTATAGCAGATTTCTGGCAGGTGTCAAGAAAAAAACTTGACAGACTATAAAATTTTTAAACCATTTAGAAATTTGTTAGAAGTAGGAAATAAATGTTTGAAAGAGGCTATCCGTGAATACTATTTTAGAAACATTTTATAAAGACCATCAAGTCAAGCCCTTCATATCGCCTGAACGAGATTTGGATACTTGGCTCCTAAATCCCAAGCCTGCTCCCAAGCGAAATATCAAGGATTTTAAGAATGATATCTACTAATTAATTTATAAAATATGAATTAATAGATTATAAATAGGGGAATAGTTTAGTTCTGTAAAAATTAACTTCTACACCTATAAAGCTTATTCTGACAGACTTTATAACAGTCTAAGAAAAAAGTAGAGATTCATACAGTATCTAGATTTTCCAAAAATTCTTTATCATCAAATATTATTAACAAAACTATCCAAACCAAATCCGATGCATTGCTTCAAAGAATTCTTTAATTGTTTGACTATCAAGGGCTTTTATTAAAAAATTTTTTCAAATAATTGCCACCTTGGCACATAAATTCTTGCTTTCTAAATTTAAATGTGATATATTTATAACATAAATTTAAGTGTTATATATTTATAACACAAAAAAGGAGTATATCATGAAAAAAATTCAAAAAATGCGTGGCCTCATTTCAATGATTGCCGTAGATCTCTTTATTGATTTTACTGTTTTATTTGGTTCTAATCTTAGTTGGGGACCCAAATTAGTTATTGCTGGTATTTCAGTGTTAGGTCAGATTGTAGCTATTTGGGGCTGGCTACATATGAAATCATGGCCTCATAAGAGTCAGAAAAGTAAGGTAAAGACTATTTTTGACTTGTCTGCTAAACTTTACACGATACTTTTTTTTGCAGCAAGTATTTTTTATACAGTAGGGATTTGGGTTGCGACCCCAAGCGTGAGTTCTGGTATTAAAGAATGGATTTTGGGAATTGGCCTCGTTATTGAAATGATTGGATTTGGTTTTTTCTCTTTAAAAAATGTCAAGGAAACTCCGGACGAACGCTTTTATGCTAATTTAGCCAAGGCAGCTAGCTTGATGTTTGTTTTTATACTAGGCGCACTGATGATTCTAGCAGTTATCATTGGGTATATGGGATCTCTCACTCTTTACATTGGACAGATATTTATTAGCATAGCTGTCTTGATTTGCATCTTTGCGGTTGTCTATCTTATCTTGGAACGTAGAGGATAAACATGGCCAAAGAAAGCAATATTATTACTAATCTCAAATCTGTTCGTGAGTCCACAGGCATGACTCAGCAGGAGTTAGCCGACCTCATCGGCATGCGACGCGAGACAATTCTGCACTTGGAAAATAACCGTTACAACCCTTCGCTGGAAATGGCTCTTAAAATTGCTCAAGTTTTTAATCTGAAAGTAGAAGACCTCTTTGAACTCAGACATAAAGAGGAAGCATAATTCTTTTCGAGACCTAGTATTAAGTTCATTGACTAATTAGGAATTGAAGCCAAAAGAAAAAATCCTTTGAAAATGTGCTCTTTTAAAATATAGTAATTCTTTCTAATTGACGTTTACTAATTGTGATACTTTACGAGCTTTCTTAAGATCTGATTCCCTAAATACTTTGAATACACTTATGGCATTGATGCTCCTAAGCAAGCGACTTTCTGGTTGGCTTCCTCTTAAACTGTCTTGTCACTAACATTTGAAATCCACTTCCTTTTAGGGTACAATGGTAGAAATAAATTTTTGAGAGGAATAGAATGAAAAAACTAGCAACCCTTCTTTTACTGTCCACCGTAGCTCTAGCTGGATGTAGCAGCATCCAACGCAGTCTGCGTGGTGATGACTATGTTGATTCCAGTCTTGCTGCTGAAGAAAGTTCCAAAGCAGCTGCCCAATCTGCCAAGGAGTTAAACGATGCTTTAACAAACGAAAACGCCAATTTCCCGCAACTATCTAAAGAAGTTGCTGAAGACGAGGCTGAAGTGATTCTACACACAAGTCAAGGAGATATCCGTATCAAACTATTCCCTAAACTCGCTCCTCTAGCGGTTGAAAACTTCCTCACTCACGCCAAAGAAGGCTACTATAACGGCATTACCTTCCACCGTGTCATCGATGGCTTCATGGTTCAAACTGGAGATCCAAAAGGGGACGGTACAGGTGGTCAGTCCATCTGGCATGACAAGGATAAGACTAAAGACAAGGGAACTGGTTTCAAAAACGAGATTACTCCTTATCTCTATAACATCCGTGGTGCTCTTTCTATGGCTAATACTGGTCAACCAAACACCAATGGTAGCCAGTTCTTCATCAACCAAAACTCTACAGATACCTCTGCTAAACTCCCTACAAGCAAGTATCCAAAGAAAATTATCGAAGCCTATAAAGAAGGGGGAAACCCTAGTCTAGATGGCAAACACCCAGTCTTTGGTCAAGTGATTGACGGTATGGATGTTGTAGATAAAATTGCTAAAGCCGAAAAAGATGAAAAAGACAAGCCAACTACTGCTATCACAATCGATAGCATCGAAGTGGTGAAAGATTACAATTTTAAATCTTAAAAACCAAAAAAATACAGTATCCACATTCGGTACTGTATTTCTTTTACTCTCATTCTTAAGTTAAATTATTAAAATCCCAGATTTGGTCCATCCAACCTTCATAAAAGTCTGGTTCGTGACAGACCATAAGGATAGATCCTTTGTATTCTTTAAGAGCGCGTTTGAGTTCATCCTTGGCATCCACATCCAAGTGGTTGGTCGGCTCGTCCAGCACTAAAACATTGTTTTCACGATTCATCAAGAGACAGAAACGAACCTTGGCTTGTTCCCCACCTGACAAGACCTGAATTTGGCTTTCAATATGCTTGGTTGTCAAACCACAACGGGCAAGGGCTGCACGAACTTCTGCTTGGTTGAGTGCAGGAAAGGCATTCCAGACAGCTTCAAGTGGTGTTTGACGATTGCCACCTTCTACTTCCTGTTCAAAGTAACCAAGTTCTAGGTAATCACCTCGTTCAACTTCCCCAGCAATTGGCGGAATAATCCCCAAGAGACTCTTCAAGAGAGTTGTTTTCCCGATACCATTAGCACCGATAATGGCAACCTTTTGATTGCGCTCAAAGGTAAGATTTAAAGGCTTAGTCAGAGGACGGTCGTAACCAATCTGCAAATCCTTGGCTTGGAAGATAAAGCGCCCTGGCGTACGAGCTGATTTGAAATCAAAGGATGGTTTTGGTTTCTCACTTTGGAGTTCGATAATATCCATCTTATCCAATTTCTTCTGACGAGACATGGCCATGTTTCGTGTTGCAACACGCGCTTTGTTCCGAGCAACAAAGTCCTTGAGGTCGGCAATCTCTTTCTGCTGACGTTCGTAGGCCGCCTCCAGCTGGGATTTCTTCATGGCATAGACTTCTTGGAACTGGTAGTAGTCACCAGAGTAACGCGTCAGCTGTTGATTTTCCACATGATAGACAATATTAATCACATCGTTCAGGAATGGGATATCATGTGAAATAAGGACAAATGCATTCTCATAGTTCTGGAGATAGCGCTTGAGCCAGTCAATATGCTCAGCATCCAAGTAGTTGGTCGGCTCGTCCAAAAGCAATATATCTGGCTTTTCAAGGAGAAGCTTAGCCAAAAGCACCTTGGTTCTTTGCCCACCTGACAAAGAAGTTACATCCGTATCCATTCCAAAGTCCATGACACCAAGGGCACGCGCCACTTCGTCAATCTTAGCATCCAAGGTATAGAAATCACGACTCTCCAAACGGTCTTGAAGTTCTCCAACTTCTTCCATAAGTGCATCAACATCCGCTCCGTCTTCAGCCATTTCCATATAAAGGTCATTGATTCGGACTTCTGCTTTAAACAGCTCATCAAAAGCTGTACGGAGCACATCACGCACCGACTGCCCTTCAGCAAGGACAGAGTGCTGGTCCAAATAACCAGCAGTCACATATTTAGACCATTCGACTTTCCCTTCATCTGGCAACATCTTACCAGTTACAATGCTCATAAAGGTTGATTTTCCTTCACCATTAGCACCGACCAGACCGATATGTTCTCCCTTGAGGAGACGGAAGGATACATCTTCAAAAATTGCACGGTCACCAAAACCGTGACTCAGATTTTTAACTTCTAAAATACTCATTTTAATTCCTTATCTTGTTTTTATGTAGTTGTTTATAGAGGAGCCAAGCCAGATAGCCACCCAAGGTATTGGTCCACAAATCATCAATCTCAAAGACGCGATTGAAATCAAAGAAAAGGTCCAAGACTAACTGCGTACACTCGATTCCAAGACTCACTAGAAAACTGAAAAGAAGAACTCTTTTTGTTTTCCTTAAGTTTGGAAAGAGATAAAGGAGTTGGAAGACCAGAGGAAAAAGCAAGAAGACATTGAGGATATTTTGTAAAAAAATCCAATATAATTGTCCCATATCACTCACTTCACCCAGTTTCCAGAAAGAATTGAAAGGAGTCAAAAGAAAAACCAGGCGTCCAAGATGCTGAATACCTGGAGTTTCCACTCCCACGGGAGAATGTTCTTGAGGAGTAAAACAAAAGTAGACGATACAAATGCTATAGAAAATAACTCCCCAGACTAAAATATGATTATGAGTTTTCTTCATCATTACGGATTGACTGCTGCGACTGCTTTCTGGCGGTCACGTTTCATTGTATTGGAACGCAATTGTCCACAAGCTGCATCAATATCAGTACCATGCTCTTGACGAACAACACAGTTAACCCCTTTTTTCTTAAGAGTATCATAGAAGGCCATGACGCGCTCTTTGGGACTACGGCTATATTGGTCATGCTCACTAACTGGGTTATAAGGAATCAAGTTTACATAAGACAATTTCTTGATGTTCTTGAGCAATTCAGCCAATTCCAAGGCTTGTTCTACACCATCGTTAACTTCATTAAGCATGATATACTCAAAAGTCACACGACGATTAGTTGTCTCAATGTAGTACTCAATAGCAGCAAAGAGTTTTTCAATCGGAAAGGCACGGTTAATCTTCATGATGCTTGAGCGCAGTTCATTATTAGGTGCATGAAGGGAAACAGCAAGATTGACCTGAACTCCTTCATTAGCAAAATCACGAATTTTATGGGCCAAACCTGAAGTTGAAACCGTAATGTGACGAGCACCGATGGCCATTCCCTTGTCATCATTGATAGTACGAACGAAATTCAAGACATTGTTGTAGTTATCAAAGGGCTCACCGATTCCCATGACAACGATATGGCTGACGCGTTCGTCCTGACCACGCTCATCGAAGTATTTCTGAACCAGCATGATCTGCGCTACGATTTCCCCATTATTGAGGTCGCGTTGTTTCTTAATCAAACCAGAGGCACAGAAGGTACAACCGATATTACAGCCGACCTGAGTCGTCACACAGACTGACAAACCATAGTGTTGACGCATGAGTACAGTCTCGATCAACATACCATCAGGCAACTCAAAGAGATATTTGACAGTCCCATCAGCAGACTCTTGAACAATACGTTGTTTCAAGGGATTGACCACAAACTGGTCATTAAGCTTCGCAATCAAATCCTTAGAAAGGTTGGTCATTTCTTCAAATGACTGGACACGTTTACGGTAAAGCCATTCCCAGATTTGGTCTGCACGGAATTTCTTTTCTCCCTGCTCCAAAACCCATTCCTGCATGGTTTGACGTGTTAAACTATAAATTGACGGTTTCATTTCTTCTCCTTATTCTCTACTCACTTCTGACGAATGACAAAATGACGTTGCCCCTTGTCCTCTTTCTGAGAATGCTGGTCTTTCTGACGACGTCTATTTTTCTTATCTGCATTCGGTTTTCGTTTGGTTTGAGTCGGCTTCTTTCCTTTTCTAGAAGGCAGTTCTTCTTCCTTCTTACGCATTTTCTTGTCAAATGATGCTCGCTTAGGGGCTTCATTTTCTAAGACAAAATAGGCACAACCATAACTACAATACTCTAAAAGGTAGTCTTGTAAACGACTGATTTTTTCAAGTTTTTCTTCTGTTCGGTCATCCTTATAAAAACCTCGTAGGCGAAGCTGTTCGTTGCTCCAGTCTCCCACGATATAATCAAACTTTGTTAAGACTTCTGAAAAACGCTGATTAAAAGCCGTCACATCGAAGGCATCCTTGATATTTTCCACCAAGGAAAAAGCTATCCCTTCCGTTTCTACCTTGTCCCCGTGTAAATGGAACTCAGGACCAGGAAACTTGTTATAGTTGTATAATTCAGGTGCAATTTCTTTTCGCATAGATATCCTTTTTCCACGATTACTTAATACTTTATTCTACCATAATTTCTAGCACTTAGCACGTTTCTCATAAAAATGAAAAAAGTCTGACGATTTTGTCAGACCAAAATAATATAACCTTAAAAAGAGAAGAACAATTCTTCCCTCCATATATCATATCATTATTTAGCAGCTGCGTACAATTCATCTACTTTGTTCCAGTTGATCACTGAGAAGAAAGCTTTGATGTAGTCAGGACGTACGTTGCGGTATTTCACATAGTAAGCATGTTCCCAAACGTCCAAGCCCAAGATTGGTTTTTTGCCTTCTGAGATTGGTGTGTCTTGGTTTGCTGTTGAAGTCACTTCAAGTTTACCTTCTTTGTTGACAACCAACCATGCCCATCCTGAACCGAAACGGGTTGTTGCTGCTGCAGTGAATGCTGCTTGGAATTCTTCAAATGAACCAAATGTTTCATCGATTGCTGCTGCAAGTTCTGCTGATGGAGCTGTTTTCTCAGGAGTCATCAATTCCCAGAAAAGAGCGTGGTTCAAGTGTCCACCACCGTTGTTGATAAGTGCTTGACGGATATCAGCTGGGATAGATTCTACATCAGCAAGCAAGGCTTCAAGATCTTCACCGATTTCAGGGTGTTTTTCAAGAGCTGCATTAGCGTTGTTGACATAAGTTTGATGGTGTTTGTCATGGTGCAAGTGCATTGTTTCCGCATCGATGTATGGTTCCAAAGCGTCGTATGCATATGGAAGATCTGGTAAGATAATAGCCATCTGTAATACCTCTTTTTCTTTCTATATGAAAATGATAACGCAAACATTCACTTTTTTCAAGTTTTTTGCTTATAGATAAGGAAATCACTGAGATACTTTCTAATAAAACAAGCAAATCAGCAAGAAACCCACGACAAGATAATATTGACGCGGGTTGTAGTTTCAAAAAAAATGTCAATTTACCTGACTAGCAATCTGTAAGAGTGCCTTTTCAAAAAGGAAACTCTTTTCATAAAGACCTGTCTTAACCTGATAGTCTGTCTCAATCAAATAAGAAATAGCTTGCTTCAAAAAGCTCAAGGAAAGTCCTCTTGAATCCCTCAACGCAAACTTGATTTGATAGGGATTAGGATTACGTCCGAGAAAACTTCCTAAACTACTTGCAATCTGAGATTCTGCTTGTCCAGACTCCGCCAAAATCTTCACCTGAGTAAAAGTCCGAAATTGTCCTAACATGACAGCTATGAGCTTAACTTCATCTTCACCTTGCAAGGTCAAATCTCTAACCAAATCTCGCGCCTGGTCCATCTTTTTAGTCAGAATAAACTGAGTTAAATCAAAAATATTGTCCTGCAAGGTCTTGGGAATTGCGTTAACAATATCCTCTTCCTCGATAACAGAGTCTTCTTTATAGGACTGTAAAAAGAGGAGATTTTTCTGGATTTCGCTAAATTGAAAACCCGACTTAATGAGGAGATTTTCAAAAGAATGATTGGTAAACTGCAGACCTTCTTTCTGACTCCACTTTTGGAAATACTGGCGCAATTCTTGTTCTTTGGCTTCTACTGCATCAAAGACCTTGGCATCACGCTTAAGTAATTTAACCAACCGTCTTTTGCTATCCAGCTTTCCTTCCGCAAAGATTAACAACTTGGTTGTTGGTGAAGGATTATCAAGGTATTCCTCAAATGACTTGAGCTCATCATCTGTCAAAAAGCGCTTTTTAGCAGTCGTGATATCGACAAAATGATCCAATATTACGATTTTCTCATCCGCAAAGAAAGGAAGGCTGACCAACTCCAGTTCTACATCCTTATAAACCACTTCTTTCATATCAAAGTAGGCAAAGTTGAGGTCTGCAGAATCATAACCAATCTGTTTCAACACTTGACTCTTCATCACTTCAAACTGACCCTGATCTGTCCCTGTAAAAAGGCTCAGGCTCGGTAAATTTGATAAAGTCAACTTCTGACTTTCTTCGATAGCTAGCATCTTCTCTCCTTTCTTCTGATTTTTTAATGAATTTAATCGATATAGCGCAATTTCCCACGGAAATCTTCTAGGCTCTCGTACCCTTTTTCCGCCATGATTTCTTTCAGTTCATTAGTAATGCGTTCAAAAGCACCAACTCCCTCTTTGTAAAGGGTGGTTCCCACCTGCACCATACTTGCTCCACAGAGGATATGTTCAAAGGCATCACGACCAGTCAACACGCCACCTGTTCCGATGATTTGGATTTGAGGATTGAGGCGTTGATAGAAGGCATGAACATTAGCTAGAGCAGTCGGTTTGATATACTCACCACCAATGCCACCGAAACCATTTTTAGGACGAATAACGACAGACTCATCTTCTATATAAAGGCCGTTTCCGATAGAGTTGACACAGTTGACAAACTTAAGAGGATACTTGTTGAAAATAGCTGCCGCTTGGTCAAAGTGAACAATATCAAAATATGGTGGCAATTTAATTCCAAGAGGTTTGGTGAAGTAGGCAAATACTTCTGCCAAAATCCGGTCTGTTGTCTCAAAATCATAGGCAATCTGAGGTTTACCTGGAACATTTGGACAGGAGAGGTTTAGCTCAGTCAGACCACGAAACTCACTCTCTTGGACTTTTTTCAATATAGTATGGGTTTCCTCTGGAGACATACCAACTAGAGATAAGAAGAAAGTTCGGTTTGGCTCTTTTTCTTGCAAATCCAAAAGATAATCCAAATAATAGTCTAAGCCATTATTTGGCAAGCCCATAGAGTTGATAGAACCAAGTGGAACATCTTGATAGCGTGGCTCAGGATTCCCCTGACGAAAGTCCAAGGTTGCTGTCTTAGTCACAAAAGTTCCTGCCACTGAGTCTTTAACGCCCTCTAACTCTGCTATCGTCATACAAGCCACACCTGCTGCATTCATCAAACAATTGTCAAACTCAAAACCAGCAATTTGCGTTTTCGTTGATACCATGATTCTGATCCTCCAGATTCCTTTTATTGCTAATATTATACCATATTTTCAGATTTTCTCTTTAAGAAAGGCATTTATAAGAAAAACGTTCGTTTTTTATCTACTTTCAAAAAATCTCAAAAACTAAATTGAAAGAATTTTTAGAAAATTTCTGTTTTTTTCTTTACAGTAAAAAAAAATTCTGCTATAATGACTCACATAATTAAATTAGAATTTAAGGAGAACGATATGACATCTGCTAAAGAATATATCCAAAGCGTGTTTGAAACTGTAAAAGCTCGTAACGGGCACGAGGCTGAGTTCCTTCAAGCTGTTGAAGAATTTTTCAACACTTTGGAACCTGTATTTGAAAAACACCCTGAGTATATCGAAGAAAATATCTTGGCACGTATTACTGAGCCTGAGCGCGTGATTTCTTTCCGTGTTCCTTGGGTTGACCGTGATGGAAAAGTTCAAGTAAACCGCGGCTACCGTGTTCAATTCAACTCAGCTGTTGGACCATACAAAGGCGGACTTCGTTTCCACCCAACTGTAAACCAAGGGATTTTGAAATTTCTCGGATTTGAACAAATCTTTAAAAACGTCTTGACTGGACTTCCTATCGGTGGAGGTAAAGGTGGATCAGACTTCGATCCTAAAGGTAAAACAGATGCTGAAGTGATGCGCTTCTGCCAAAGCTTCATGACTGAATTGCAAAAATACATCGGCCCATCACTTGACGTACCTGCTGGTGATATCGGTGTTGGTGGACGTGAAATTGGTTACCTTTACGGTCAATACAAACGCCTTAACCAATTTGATGCTGGTGTCTTGACTGGTAAACCTCTTGGATTTGGTGGTAGCTTGATTCGTCCAGAAGCAACTGGTTACGGTTTGGTTTACTATACTGAAGAAATGCTTAAAGCTAACGGTAACAGCTTTGCTGGTAAGAAAGTTGTTATTTCAGGTTCTGGTAACGTTGCTCAATACGCTCTTCAAAAAGCGACTGAACTTGGTGCAACTGTTATCTCTGTATCTGACTCAAATGGTTATGTCATCGATGAAAATGGTATCGACTTCGATCTTTTGGTTGACGTTAAAGAAAAACGTCGCGCTCGTTTGACTGAGTATGCAGCTGAGAAAGCAACTGCTACTTATCATGAAGGTTCTGTATGGACTTACGCTGGAAACTATGACATCGCTCTTCCATGTGCGACTCAAAACGAAATCAACGGTGAAGCAGCTAAACGTTTGGTTGCTCAAGGCGTTATCTGTGTATCTGAAGGTGCCAACATGCCAAGCGACCTTGATGCCATCAAAGTCTACAAAGAAAATGGTATCTTCTACGGACCTGCCAAAGCTGCCAACGCTGGTGGTGTAGCCGTTTCAGCTCTTGAAATGAGCCAAAATAGCCTTCGCCTCTCATGGACTCGTGAAGAAGTTGATGGACGTCTCAAAGACATCATGACAAACATCTTCAATACAGCTAAAACAACTTCAGAAACATACGGTCTTGATAAAGACTACCTTGCAGGAGCTAACATTGCTGCCTTTGAAAATGTAGCAAACGCTATGATTGCACAAGGTATTGTTTAAGATTCATTTGCTTAATCCTCAATCGCTACGATTGGGGATTTTTATGTTGAATCCAAAAAAACTCACCATTAACAGTGAGTTTTAACATCAGAATTTATTTTACTTTCATTAGGGCAGATGACAAACATTCAACAATCTCATCAACTGCTTCATCTATGTTTATAGTTTCTTCATCATTCAACATCATGGGAATAAGATAAGAAAAACTCAATGCTAAAATGTATCGAACAATTCTTTCATTTGACCAATTTAGAATAAGTCCTTTTTCTTTAAATTGATTTAAAACAGGGCTAATTGGTTCTATTATAGATTGAACAATAATATTTCCTAACTGGATAGAAAGATTTTTATCAATAAAAGAACGCCCCAAGAGAATTTTAACATGCATTTGATTCTCCTGAATGAAAAAGAGCCTATCTCGAACAATACTTTTTAAAAAGAAGGGAAAATTTTCTTGATCTACTGTGAATTTTTTTTCTGAGAAATCCGCAATTACTTCTGGAATAACCTGTTCTAGAAAAGTAGATAAAATGACTTCTAAAATACCTTCCTTTGTTTTAAAGTAACTAAAAACAGTTCCTTCTGACACTCCAGCGCGTTCGGCAATAAGGCTGGACGTTGTATTCTCAAATCCAATTTCTGAGAATAATTTTAAGCTTGATAATAATACTCGACGTTGTTTCAAGCTCAAGTTGCTAACTTCTAACGTCTGAGCATACTTTTGTTCTAAACTTTCCATCGCTAGCACCTCTCTTCTACTCTCTTACTTTTACGACTTTTTTGCCTCGACTGTGTCCCATTTTCAGACTACGATAGGCTTCTCTAACTGACTTTAGAGAAAAGTCATACACTTGATCAATTTTCAGCTGAATCTTCCCGTCTGAGACCATTTCAGCTAAAGTGCTAAAATCATCATATGTGGAATGTCTCGGACCAGTAAACTGAGCACCTTTTATCATAACATAGGGTGAAGGTACTAATGTCCCAATAGCTGTCCCCTTCAAGCCTAAACTAAAAGCCAATCTAACATAATCAGATCCATAACAATCCAAAAATTTTGTAATAGGCGTTGGACTAGCTGATAGAAGAGCCTTCTTGATATTCTCTTCGTAACTTACTGGTATAGCACCTAAAGACTTCAGATACTCTGCATTTTTCTTACTTGCTATTCCAATCACTGTCGCCCCCTTAGCAACTGCATACTGTACTGCAATACTTCCAATACCTCCTGCTGCAGCTGAAATAACAACAGTATCTCTTGAATTTAAACCGATTCTTCTAAAAGCCCCACCCACAGTTAGAGCAGCTACTCCCATAGTAGCTGCGTGAGTCATGTCGATCATCTCTGGTTTCAATACAATTTCTGATTCATTGACACAAATTTCTGTTGCTAAAGCTCCCCTATTAGTTCCCAAACCAGGATCGCTAATCATTGTTCCAAACACCTTATCTCCTACTGAAAACCTAGTTACTTCATTTCCAACTTCTGTAATATCTCCAGAAAAATCTCTCCCCACACCTCTTGGAAATAAAGATGATTTAGATTCAAACCAACGACTTGGTTTCCTTAATTTCGTTATAAAAGATAGAAATCGAAGGGGTTTCGCTCCCTCAAAAGTTTTATAATCAATAGGATTTAAACCAACAGCATGAACTTCTACTCTCACCTGATTTACCTCCAAGGCTGTAGAGTCTATCTTCAGCAAATCCAAGACCTCTTCGTTACCGAAACGACTGTACTCTATTGCTTCAACAACCATTTTCTTTACTCCTTAATTTCACAAAAATTGAGTGAACACTCATTTTTATAAATTATACTCTTAATTTGTAAGAAAATCAATATTATCGTTTGATAACGATTTATGACATGATACAAATATCTATCATTTCGATTTACCAATATGATTCTTTCAATCTAACTCTCCTCACTTTTAAAGATTCCTTTCCCTTTTTTGCCCCATGTAATAAAAAAATAAAAACCGCTACTCCTAAGAATAGCGGTTTAATCATGTTTTTAAGCTACTAATGTAGTTACTCTATTATTTAAGAGTAACAATTTGCTAATCTTATTTCCGCCCAGTATTAGTGGGTTAATTCCTCCATTTTCAACTTTGGCAGGAATTTGGTAGGTAAATTGATAATCCAAGATTATCTAAACTGTTTGTAATCTCTTCTGAAATTGTTGAATCACCTGAATAATACCAGTGACTATATGTATTCAACGTGGTTGACTTATCAGCGTGTCCTAATCGATATGAAACATATAAAGTATCCTTATGTAACACATTTATAAGATAAGATGCATGACTATGTCTTAATCCTTTCCCCGTAATTTCTGGTACACCAGTAATCTTAGCATGCCTTTTTATTATCCTAGAAATTGTAGACTTACACAAGGGGGCACCAAAACGTGATATTACATAATCTTTATCATCATTCTTGATTTGAACTTCTCGCCATTTTTTAAGTGTTGTAATCGTAAAATCATCTAAATCAATTTTACGATTCCCTGCTACTGTCTTTGTTTGTTGTTTAGCATACCATACACCGTTTTTATCTTTCTCAATCGTCGAATGAACATGAATCCATTTACGTTCAAAATCAATATCTTCCCATTTAAGAGCAATACCCTCACTAACTCTTAAACCAGTCATAAAATATAACCAGATCGTCGTGTAATTATGGAGTCCCTCATACTCACTAATATCAAAAGAGTTTATTACCTTCTTAAATTCATCAAATGTCCAAAATTTTGTATCAGGGTGCTTTCCTCTAGGATTATCTAATCCTTTAAAAGGAACTCTATCAATATAACCCAATCTTTCTGCATAGCCCAGACATGCTTTAAATCTAGACCACATATTTTTAGCATAGTTACTAGAATACTTGTCTATAATAGCTAAGCGAAATCTTTCACAGTCAATAGTACTAATATCTGATAATTTTTTACTACCAAATTGCTTAATAAATAACTGATGATGTGGTAAAGCGGTCTGATAAGTTACAAATTGAACTTTTTGTTGATAATATTTTAAATAAATCTCTTCCATAAACTCTCTAAAAGTTAGAAAACTATTATTAATAGTAGAGTTCACAAATTCATGTTTTAAACGAAGTATCTCTTCATATGCTTCCTTAAAAGAATTAAACGGTAGTCCCTGTTGATTTTTCCTTCCTTTCTTTTGAATTCTTTTCCCAGTTATTGGATCAACTCCTAATTCAATTTGAAAATAAATTTTTCCTTTTGAATCTTTGTATACACCTTTATATTTCTTTGTCTTTGATATAACCATTTTTCTCACCTTCTATATCTGAAAAAGAAATACCAATTAAATTTTCTACAATATTTTTAGGAGCAATGCCTAACCTTTTATTATCGAAAGGTGAACATCCTAATTGTACCGCATTCTTATCATTTTTTCTAGCTTCTTCAAACTTTTTTACAGCAATCTTTTTTGCTTGTCTAATAATATTTCTTGATGTGTGCTCTGGAAAACCAATCGCAACTAAATCTTTATAGTTTACTGTTTCCATGATTTTACTACTTCCTTTCTTAGATTTTTTCACCTCCATGGCATGACTGATGAAGTCATCATAAGAATTTCACTTGCTGCTCTTTTACGGTGGCAGCCTGAACGGTCAGAAGTATCATTGTATATCATTTGTATCATGGCATATAAAGTATCGCTCTATTTTATTGATGGTTTTAAAATCGCTCTTATCATGGCGAGCCATTCAAATCTGCTCCACAAATGAGGAAAGTACCATTTTGGACTATTCAATTGTCAAAGAACAAATAAAAAATCTCCTCATTTTCACACTCTATGCAATTGAGGAGATTATTTTCTAAAGCGAATTTTATCAGGAAAATCTATCAATCCCAATAGATAGTCTGTACTGACATCGTAAAAGTTTGAGAGAGTTACCAATACATCTGCCGTCAAGGCATGCTCACCCCGTTCAATTTTAGCATAAGCTGAGTTTGTAAACGAAAGTATTTTAGCTATTTGTTTTTGGGTCAAATCGTGATCTTCCCTCAAATCTCTCAAACGTCTGTACATCTAGCTTTCTCCTGAGAAAAGTATAATATATAAAACTAAGAAATCTTTCAAAGTGTCCAAACTGGACATTTTGAACTAAAATTAATTTATTAAACACTTCTCATAAGCATATCTATTAACCGTCTGAGAGCAAATATTTTATCAACTATTTAAAATTACTGACTTTCAAAAATTAGTCTTATTGTAAAATAAAGTGAAACACAAAAGACATGTTTATCTAATATATTATAGTCTCAAAAATATTACAAAATTATAGGAAAATGTTCACAAATTAATCATACAAGAACTTCTCTGGAAACAGGGACTTTTAACCCATTCACATAGATAAAATACACTATTTTATTCCTCCTTATATAAATTTGATAAGGTAGGAAATGGCGGTGAACGATTTTTCATAAAACTCTCTCAATTTTTAGACTTCACTATTAAGAGTGAAAAATTATGTATTTTTACTGCTGTTTTTAGAAAAATAAAAAAAGCGATATAGCAAATTGCTATATCGCTTTTTTTATTTTTCTAAGTACGTCTAGACGTTTTAAAACTCATCTTGTGATTGAATTACGTTCAATACTTCTTGCATACTTCCAGCCTTACAATTTGCCTTAGTATTAAATAAAGGCAATCGGTTATCGTAATATCCAATAGTAGCAATACCAGCACTAGTTGAACCCTGTATCCCTGAGTACGAATCTTCAATAGCAATTGTCATCCGAAACAATATAATCAAAATAATTCTTCAAATCCAGTTTTTCAAGACTTATTTCTATACTGAAACAACATCTTTCCAGAACTTCAATAATTTCTTTTTGTGTTAAATCATTATTTAACTAAATCTTTGGAGGTAATACGTTTTCAAAGCTACTTTTTACCATAGATTTTGAGTCTTCAACACATATTACTAAGCCGAAAATGCTCTAAATTTTTGAAATTCTAACAAAGCCCACTCAACTTCATAATCATCTTTGACTTTCACAATATCTTCCTCAAAATAACATGGAATAAATATAGTGTTCTTTTGAAATGGGTTCAAAATAACCATATCTAATAATTTATTACTAGCAATGATATGCAGACAAATGACATCATCAATATGATTTTCAACCAGTACATGTGTTTTTAACTCCAAACGATTAGACAAATTTGGCTGTTTTATAACATCGTATGTAAATTTTTTCATGTTTGAACTCTCCACCTTCGATATTCCATAATCAAAAGTAACCGTATCAAGTGCTAATAATGGTTGAGTTAATTTACAAGAACCGACTCCAGTGAAATGATCCTATCACATTGCCGTGCTTGCTCCATGTTATGCGTAACAACCAAAATTGTTTTACCAAATTGATCTCTCAAAGTTCGAATCAAATCGAATGCTTTTTGAGACATTTCAGGATCTAATGATCCGGTTGGTTCATCTGCTAGGACAATATCTCCGGGCTTTAAAATAGCTCTCACAATCGCAATTCTCTGCTGTTCACCTCCCGATAATTCATTGATTTTACTATTTAACCGATTTTGTAGACCAACAAATTCTAGCGTTTCCTTGATTCTCTGCTCTTTCTCCTGTCTAGAGAAATTCGAAAAAGTCATGGCAAGCATCAGGTTATCTTTCACACTAGATGTAGAAATGAGTGCATTGGATTGAAAAAGATAGTTGATGACATTCCTTCGATAATGAACTGCTGATTGCGAATTTACCTTAGGCAAAACTTTTCCGTTGATTAGGATTTTACCACTGTCAACAGCATCCAATAGTCCAATCATATTGAGGATAGTCGATTTTCCAGAACCAGAAGGTCCTACTAAAGCTACAAATTCATTTTCCTCAATATCAAAGCTTAAGTCTTTGAAAATTTCTCTTGAACCAAATTGTTTTGATACATTTTGTACTGAAATTCTAGACATGAGATTACTCCTTAAATGATTGTATGATACTCTCTCCTTCTTTACGGAACAAACTGAAATAAAGAAGCATTATCTGAAAAGCAAATGTAGCTAGTGTCATGACTATTCCCAACTTAGAACCCACCAAGATAGAAACGATTAGTTCCATCACAGAAAAACTAATAATGAGAGAAAGCACACCAATATATCTTTTCCATGGTGAGAATCCTATAAAGTATTGGACATACAATTTTTCTTCAAATAACAAGCGGTACATTAAGACAAAACTCCAGAAAATAGCCATCATCGTAATGATGATAATCGCTATGATTGTGCCGAAAAGATAAAATGTATAACTCAGATCTTTTTGAAGACCATTGATAAAGTTCTTGACAGTTGTAAAACTCAACCGATTATCCGTTAAATCTGGAAATTCTGTTTCTAAAACGGACACTACCTGTTCCATCGTTTCCCTATCACGAATCTTCAAAAGACCATTATAGCCACTGACAACTAAGTTTGCCGACTCCATGAAATATAAATTCTCTGGTGTTGAGATAAAAATAACTGGATTCTCACTAGTTGTACCATAAGAAATGGAATCTGACCAAGTAAATATTGGTCGAGACGGTTGGTAAACCTTGAACATAAATTTCTGATTTTCTGTGAAATTAGTTTGTAAATCCCCCGGTTTTACAGTGACACTTTCCTGTAAATACGCCTTCATCACCTCAAGTTCTTCTGTATTGAGCGTGTTAGGTAGAAGATAAAGTCGAGTACCATTCCTCATCTCTAGCAACTCTTCATCACTTAGGGGAATACCTAGGTCTTGCAGGTAATTATAGGAGAATTTCAAATACCAAAATGGTTTTTTAGGGACATGCTGGTATGTCCCATAGACTGCATCAAGGTACTCCTGATTAAGAAATTTTCCTTGGGCAATATAGACACCTGGAAGCTCAGATATACGCTGGTAAAAGTTATACATACTGCGCTCAAGGGAATTTGTAGTTCCTGCATATGTACCTACATCATCTCCCTCAACAAAGCTGGATATAACGTACATATCTTCAACATTCTTCCACTCTCTAGATACTTTCATATTATCAATAAACTGATTCATTGGAGCATCTAAAGAGTAACTGACTGCGATTAACAAACCAGCTACCAAGGTATAGAATAACAAGCATGTTACCATTAAAGGCTTCATTGGTAATCGTTTATGAATTGCGGCTAATGGAGAAACCGAATAAACAATAATCGTTGGAATAATGAATATCAATAGTAGCAACAAGACTGAGAGGCTGACTCCAGCAAAAACTAGAATAAACGATGATAAACCAAAACTAGACCAGCCTGACAACAACCAACTACATAAAGAGATAATTGGAATAATGTAGATTGAAAATAGTAGAGAATTTTTGAAAAAAGCAGACCATAATTCTTTTCTATCCCATCCTAAAAGAATCAATGTTCCGAAATGTTTAAAGGATTGAAGAACACAGATTAAGAATAGAATCAGTAAAATGAAGGCATTTACTAAGATGCTGATAGCAAGTATTATTCCCCAAATTCCCTGATCAGTACTACTTCCAAAACTTTCTTTTGTCAAATCCTCAACAGAAATACCTGACCTCTTTGAAAGATGCAACAGAAAGTTATCTCTTGAGACAGCATCGTGGAGACCATTGATATGGTATATCCCATTAATCATATTAGTGTTTTGGAAAGTATAATCTAATCGTTCAATGACTACAGGCGTGCTAAATAATAAATCTGGAAGCTCGTAAAGCATATTATTTGAGCCTTTGTCAAGTCCAATAGTCATACTATTATCACTATGAGATAATAAATTTGCAAATTGTTGTTGTGATACAACTATTTTACCCGTACTTTCAAAATCTGAAAAACCAGCAGAGCTACCAAGGATGTCTATATAAATCCTATTTAGACCTTCTCCTGTATCACTACTTTCAGAACGTTTTGTCCATATGGACAAGTCACTCTGTTCTAAAAAATAATTAAATACATCTTGTGATTGCTCTTCTGTTAACTTCTGAAGATAAACTGTTACGGTCCCGGAATGATGATTATAACTCTGCCATGACTGCTGATACTGTAAACCTGCTAAAAAAATTGCTACCAGAGCAAGTAAGACACTCTGGATGGCAATCAAAAACAGGATTAAGTATCTCATTTTACCTAATAATATGTTTTTGTATGTCATAAGTACTTACCTACAATTCCAGTAACATTCAGCTGTACAGTTCCAATGAATTTAGAAACATGTGCTTCTACTCCAGGTGATTGCCAGCCTGAGAATGCCCCGTTAGCAGTTGCTGAGTGTTCGTAAACACTAGACTGAAGATTTGAATAGCTCCAAGCCGTCTTTTTTGACGCCGTAATTCATCTTGATGAAAAGACCTTCCTTAACCACCTTATCAATATGATACTCGGCTAGGACAACTTCAAACTCCTGAATCTGGTCATGTTTCTCTTTGACCTCCTTGTAGGCTGTTAGGAGTTCCTCACTTGAGAGTTTAATCAAGTAATCAATCGAAATCTGGCGTTGACCAGATTCGATTTTAGAATATGCCGACTGACTACATGATAAATATTTAGCAAGATACTCTTGCGTATAATCATAATCTTCTCTAAGATCCCTGACACGCCTATACATTCGTTTACTTCTAAGAAAATTATAGTTAAGTTTTGAACGAATCTTAGATTTTATACCAAATTGGCATAAGAAGATTATTAATTAGAATATAAATATAGATCTACATCTACATCTACATTTTACACAGAATAACCTATATAGCTTTAATTCAATTTTTCTGACTGATGATACTCAATTTTAAATAGTGCACTATATATCAATATTGTTTATCTTTTTTCCAAAGCCCCTACAGTAAATTTATAAAAAACAAAACTATAAAATATATTCACTGCTAGAAAGATAATCATATCGTTTAATGACATATCCGCTAGTGACCGACTACGAAGCGCAATCATCGGTTGAGAATATGGAAAAAATTTTGTTAAGTCTTCATTAATAAAGATGAGGACAAAATTAAACATGCTCCCAATAGTTGCTAATCCCACACTTTTACTGAAATTTCTAGTTTTTACAGTTACATAGGATTGAAGAGTAATTATTGGAAAAGATGCTAGAACTGCTAAGAACAACCATTTGAAATAAGTTTGCAAACTCAGATCTAACGTAATTCCATCAACCTTAGTTGCTATAATAAAAATAAGGAACAGAATTAATTGAACTGGCAAAATTATGATGAAACTACATAGCAATTTCCCAAAATACAATTTCCCCATTGATACTTGATTCACCTTCAACATATCAAGAGTTTTCCTTTCAAACTCAGGCATAATCAACAGTCCTGTAATGATAGCTAGCATAGGGGGATAGAGCAAGGTGCTGTTATAAAAAGTCAACTGCCCCCATAAAACAAGGGATTGCGTCCCATCAACTAATACCTCTCGACTAGCAAAATAGATTCCCAGTCCAATAAAACTAGAAAAAATCAGAAAGGCAATTCCGATCAATAAAAGTTGAGTCTTTCGCGTTTTTTTCCATTCTGCTAAAAAATAACTTCCCATCTTAGTTTCCTCTCTTTTTCAAAATGATATTAGCCAAACCATATAATAATGCACAATAGAATACATAAACTACTAGTTTCCATAGTAGTTGTTCGTCAAAAATATATGTAAATACTCCATTTCCAAGGAACTGGTACTTATAAGGTGCTAAACTACCGAAACCTGTTATAGGATTGAGTAAACTACCAAAACCATTGCTTCTTGGGTTTAAAACAATTCCCAAAAAACCACCTAACAGACCTAACGCTAATAATATACCTTGCCTTTCCAAGAGCATTGCTAGGGTTAAATAGATACAAATCAGAGAAAATATTGCAAGTAGTTGTCCAACAAACTGAAGTCCAATAATTGAGAAGGGAATTGAGATACCTACCTGTTTTCCAAAAAAATAAATAGCAGTAACTTCTACTACCGACATGATGCTAAAGAAAATCATCATAAATAGGAGTTTGTGATTAAAAATAGTTAGAAAATGTTGACCGTTTGCAGCTTGTAACCTAAATGTTTGCCCCTCACGCTCATTTCCAACAATGCGAGCTGCAAATACACAGACTGCAATGGGAAACATAAGAAGATTGACATTTTGATTGCTAAAAAGTGTTCCTACAGTTTTTAACTCTGGATGTGAAAATGCAGATGAGAATGTAGCGATATTCCAAAGCGTAGCAACGACTATTAAGATAGCAACTATGGAAAAAGATTTTGTTCGCCTGCTTTTTAACCATTCAATGTAAATACCTGACATTTTATACCTCCTTTGTTAAATCTAAGAAAATGTCCTCTAGTGTCTCACTTTCTCTAACTACCCGAAAAATTCGATATCCATTTTCCGTTAAATAACTGATCATATCAGCTAGTTTATCATTATTAATATTGCTTAATTTGATATGACTTGCGGATGCGTCCAATACTTCTACCGAACCGAACTCAATCAAACTTTGAACAATGTTGTTCTGTGAAAAATCTCCACCAATCTCAATCCATGTGTTAGATTTAATTGCTTCAATTTCTCCTTCATAAACAAGGCGCCCGTGATTAATAATCCCTACTCTGTCTGCAATATGCTCAATCTCCGGAAGGATATGACTAGAAATAAATACTGTTAGCCCTTCTTCTTTCGCCAACTTCACAATCAATTCACGAATTTCATGAATACCAGCTGGATCAAGACCATTGGTTGGTTCGTCAAGCAATAGAATTCGCGGTTTCTTCACCAATGCGAAAGCAAGTGCCAGTCTTTGCTTCATACCGAGAGAATAATCTTTAACAAGTTTTTTTCTATTCTTTTCTTCGGCCAAACCTACCAACTCCAAAGTCGGATAAATATTACTTTCCTTAAATCCTACCATTTTTTGAAAAACAAGTAGATTTTCATAACCTGTCAAATTAGGATAGTAGGAGGGCTCTTCAATCATTGAACCGATTTGGTTTAAATAAGTCTTATCTTTTTTGATGTTCTGACCATGAACTAAAATCTCTCCAGAAGTAGGCGTTACTAAAGACAGTACCATTTTCATAGTTGTTGTCTTTCCTGCACCGTTTGGTCCAAGAAAACCGTAGATTTCTCCCTCTCGGACTGTGATTTTTTCTAAGTCTACCGTAGTAACATCTTTGTAAACTTTTGACAATTTACGTAATTCAATAATATTTTTCATTCCTATATTACCTCTCGTAAGTCTTGGTCTTAAAGACTTTCCCTTCTCTTGTTTATACTATAAATTATATCTCTGCCAGTTAAAGGTAACATTAAGAAAGAGGAAATTTTCCCTTAAACTTTCGAACGAATAAAGTTCTCGTAGTTTGAATTCCTTTTCATAAGGTTCTCATGGCTATCTTTGATTACTTCCCCCGTTTCACTATCAATGAAAATGATGTAATCAACAAAATTAACAATGTCTAAATGATGACTAACCATCAACATTGTTTTATCTGAATATCTAGTACTTCGTAGTACATTCTCATAGATTCTATTTTTACTATGTTCATCCAAATTACTAAAAGCTTCATCCCAAAAAATAATTCCATCTTTTTTTATCAAAGATTTAGCAATAAGTAATTTTTGAATCTGCCCACCTGATAGATTCTTCCCCTGCTTCAATAGCTTAGAATGTATTTTATTTGGCAACTGAGAAATAACCTCATCAGCTGTCGTATCATTCAATATCTGATAAAGTGGAGATAAGTCATCAGATATCCATTCCAAATTTTCTAAAATACTTCCTTTTCTTAACGTCATGTTTTGCAATACTACACTCAGGTAATTCTCAAACTCCTTAATTCCGTATTTTAGAGAACCACTATAGCGTAGCATTCCCGCTAATAATAACAATAGTGTAGATTTTCCACTACCCGACTTCCCGACAATAGCGATTTTTTCTCCTTTTTTAATTGTCAGATTCACATCATCATAGATTGGTTTGCTGCCATACGAAAAATTCAATTTATTAGTTTGAATTAGATAATCCTTTGAGTCTTCACTCGGTACAGTAATTGGTAACGTATCTTTTAACAAATCACTTTGTTTTTCAGCATAAACCCCTAATCGAAGTATTTCAAAAACAGCTCCTTTTACCTGTTCAATTGCAGAAATCAATATTGAAATACTAGTCTGATATACAAGTAAATCCGGGAGCGAGACCTTAATGTAATCATTATAATAAACTGCTATAACTATTATTGATGATAAACTAATGTAGTTAAATATAGTTCCAAGCAGTTGAGACAAATTTTCAATTTTCAATATTTGCGAATATTTAGTTGTAACTTGATTGTTAACTGTCATCCAAGAATTGAAGACATTATCTTCTTTCCTCATTATCTTAATATAGTCTATATCCTCCAAATCAGTCTGTAGTTCAGAATTGAAATCAATTAGATATTGTAGATAGGTCTGATTATATTCATTTTGCTTATAATATAGCACTATAGAAAACACACTATATATAGCAATCATTACGACTAAAATCAAGGTTAATTTTACTGAAATAGTTATTAAATAGATAAAAATTACAATAACAGAAATAAGACTTATAAATGACGGAATAATTTTTAATGTAACATTATCTCTTAATGTCGATTTAAAATTAATTTTTTCAGAAATTCCCCCACTTAGATGATTTCGAAAATATAACAATGGCTTTTGTAACAGCCTTCCAAATAATTCCCTACTATAATAATCATCAAAATCTTTATTATATCTATCTAAAGCACCATTTTTGATGAAATATCCTAACAATTGAAAAATAAGAACGATACCTAATAAAAGTAAACTAACACTAAACTTGAAATCATCTGCTAGCATTTGTCGCAAAATTATTGAAAACAATAATACACTTGTTTGGATAAATAGCAAAGATAGCATAAATAACGCAATTGGTTTCATTTGAAGAGTTTTCTTGAAATACTTCCAAAAGATTGAGTTGTATTTTTGTGATTTAAAATCACTACCTTTGTTTACCATAATCATTGTTTCGGAATAATGCTCCATAAACTCACTTTTACGGTATCTTACTTGTCCAATAGCTGGATCTACAATTAAAACTTGCTCAGATGTAATTTTTTCAAGAACCACAAAATGATCATTATTCCAATGGATAATCATTCTTTGCTTAGTTTTTTGATAGACTTTTAGTAACTCGTCAATTGAGGCATGATAGGCATTTATGGTTACTCCAAATCTATCATTTAGAGTCAACAGATAAGATACACTTAGCCCATCTGCTGGCAATGAATCTCTATCATAAACTTCATATAGTGGAACTCTGTGCCCTAAGTCGTTCAACAACATAGTATAACAGGCCAAAAGACAATCTTCTTCATTGTTTTGTAAAATAATCTTCATCGTACTTCTTCCTCTCTATCCCTTATAAATTAGGAATAAGAATGTCAAGCGAACTGTCTTCTTTTAAATATTTTGCTGTAGAAAATAGAACACCTGGAATTCCTGTCATTAGACCATAGACATTATACTTTGTATTAAAACTACACATCCAACCTTTTTCTAAACCAAATGCATGCAATTTTTTATATTCTCTATCTAAAATGCTTTTGAATTTTTTGGACTCGTCATTTCCCAAATAATTCATATAATAACTAAGAGCCAGTAAATTTCCACTAGTTCCGTGACAAAGGGAAAAATTAGTCATATCAAAACCAATTTCAACAATTTGTTCTGCCGCATGTTCCACATCCTTCTTCAATTCTTCACACTCAGAATCGGATAAAATCTTATATCTATCATCTAATTGTAGCTGTGCTAACCTTGCAACTAATACTCCCGTCGAACCGTGGCACCAATTTGCACTTGTCTCGTTATTCCTTTTATCAACCCACCCCTTATCAATCTTCTGGCGATTATCAAAATTTCTAGCCTTGTTAAATAAATCTA
Organism: Streptococcus sp. SM5; assembly: GCF_027497975.1. Lineage (NCBI taxonomy): Bacteria > Bacillati > Bacillota > Bacilli > Lactobacillales > Streptococcaceae > Streptococcus > Streptococcus sp. SM5. Next base: position 61,020 of record NZ_JAJNSC010000016.1, read on the forward strand.
AGGCATCAGTGCTTCTCAATTGACCAGCCAACAAAAGCAATGCTATCTCAACACCCAAATTCCCATGTGCAAGACTAACATTATTCACTTCTAATCGGTTCCAACAAATGTAATTTTCATCATAAATACCTAGCTCTTTAAGTTTATTAAGCGATTGAGATAGATTTTCTATCGTAGTATCTGTATTTCTAAACGCAGTAATTTCATTTGGGAAACTTGATAAAAAGTCTGCTTGAGATACATCTATGTTTAAACAATAACTATCTATAATATCTGACATATAGCTTGGGAGTTTCTGGTCTGTAATTAAACCAATTCTAAAAATAGCCGAGATAATGCCTAATTTCCCAACGAAATAGGATGTGTTTTGTATTTTAGAATAAGAATTTAATAAAGTAGAAAAAATTCGTTTCAAGCAAGCAATAATTTTTTTTTGTCTCAAAGAATCAACTAAGTCATAAGCTTCAGATAAAGCAATACCTATGCCAGCCAACCCTTCGTACACTGAATCATCCATTGGAACTAATTCAAAGGCATCATAATCTGTAACTTTCAAAGTGAGCCAGTTTGTACTATTATCTCCGAAGGAATATCTCTCATCATTCAAAATAATATCAACCAACGTATTAATTCCTGTGTATAATACCTCTTCATCATTACTGGGGCGTTCATATTTTCGATACTCCTCTTGAAGTTCTGTACTATACAATGCTTGTGTAGTTTTTATTGAGAATTCTATTAAATTAATTTGTTCTTCAATTAACTCCTCATTTAGATTCTCTAGCTTTTTAATCACTACACTTAACGCAGAAGTCCCTAGTTTCCAAATAATTGTCTCTCCATCTCTAATGTTACAACTATTAATATTCACATAAAAATAAGGAATATCCATATTTAATAACTGCTTCTCCTCTGATTGGACTAATGTATGACTATCATACTCATGTAATTTATTAGCCATTTTTTCAAATAGTATCTGTGATTGATTACAGTATACTGGCGAAATAAGTAGTTGTCGAATTAGACTATAGTCTCTAGTATTCCGAAACAAAATTCGAGTTTGAATATCACTATGAGTCAAGTAAAGTTTTTCAAGATATTTCTTTTCCTTCACAAAAAAATAACCTAATTCTCTGAATCCTTCTTTAATGAAATCAATATATTCTGCCGCATTAAGATAATTTTTCTCTCCCATAGAATTAAGAAAATAAGGCAAATGATCTTGATTTTTAATCTGATATTTTTTCTTCTCAACATGCACATCATCTCGATTATAATTCACAACAATCTTAGCTTCGCCAATAAGAGTTCCACCAAGAACTCCACTAGTATCTCCACCGAAAATCTTATCTGCTTCAGCAATGGGAAGAAGACCTGTTGAAAGTACTGAATTTCTACTGTTCTCTATAATTTGGAAGGTCGCTTCGTTGTTCGCTATCGTGTCAAAAGGTGTTATAGAGAAGATTGTTTCAACATCTACAAGAGTTGGAGTAATATTTGCAGATATCAAATTTTCAAAGTGTAAGTCTGAGATATTTAGAATATAGGAATATGCTAATAGGTAACCTACTCTACGATAAAACTCTTCGGCTTCTTTTTTTGAATTTAATGGTCTGCTAATTATAAATTTTTCCCAAAAATATTCTTCTTTATCCAAAAATTGAGGAATAAAATGGATTTTTTTGCCCAAATAAGCACTAACTCTAGCATCTAAAAGATTCAAAAGAAGATTTGGTTTAGATGATTTCTTTTTAAAAACAACTTTTTGCTCCTGATAAGTTACAATACACACCCCGTTACCGTTATGAATATCTCCTGTCACTTTAAGCTTAATAGCATCTATATTAGGAATTAGGGAGTTACTACTAATGTAATCTTGATCTACTAATTCTGAAAAATCTTCAATAAATCTATTTTTCACATATTCCATTAAGTCTAAGTATTTCTGGATGCTGAGTATAACACGATGATTTATATCCGAGAAACGTTGCTCAATTTCATCTAATATTATTCCTTTCTTACATAGGACATTATTAAAATAATCATAACGTATCTCCGATGAGGAACCTACCAAGCTTTCTTCAATTCTTTTTTCATTGATTAAATAGATTAGCGTTGGTCTGTAATAATCAGAAATTTTTTTCTCAATATCTTTGATAATATCACTATTCTCTAGTAGTAATTCTGGAAAATATTTTTCAATAAATACTTTTGGAAAGCTGTCAAATTGGCTATATAGAATTTCTTTTTCATTCATACTACTATCCTCCCGCGACTAACAACATGTAAAAATGGCTTGTAAACTGTTCCAACGACATTCTGCAGAAATTGTATTAACACCGTGCCCCTTGCCGCCTCCTAAAAGTATATCTAATTCATCAATTTGAATCTCTTGCAATACATTTACTGCCTCACAACACATTTCTTTATTAATTCTCATAACATTTAACCTCTTTCTTATATTAGGCACTTAATAATTATGTTCCCTATACGATGATTTTAATACTGTTACTTAAAGATAACTTTAAGAAAAAATTAATTTAAAATAAATTTATAATCTATACAAATCAAAAAGAGTACTGTATCTAATATCTACCAATTCATATCCTCTCATTCACTATAAATTAGTAAAAATCAAGAACTACTTTATCTATCCTTTTCTATTTTTTAGCGAATTCTCCCCCTGACTCCAAGCTTTATTCAAAAACTATACATTCTCACTATATCTACAGAATAGACAAAAGAAAAGACAAACCTCAAATAGTTCTTGGGTCTGTCTGTAATTTTTAAGAGGAATACCCTCTTTTGAGTAACTTCAAAGATACCTAATCGCACAATATTATGAGCAACATGTAAAGAAGAATTGGAATGAATTCATGTGACATTCATGCGAAATAGTTTTAAATACTCCATTCTTTCCAGCACCAATAATTTGCTCTAATTCATCAAGACTTACTTCCTGAATCGTATTCATTAGTTCATATTCTTTTTTCATGACAGCTACCTCTTTTCTATAAAATCTTTATGAACAACATGTAAAGAAGAATTGGAACGAATTCATGTGACATTCATGTGAAATGGTTTTAAATACCCCGTTCTTACCCGCACCAATAATTTGGTCTAACTCTTCAAGACTTATTTCCTGAATTGTGTTCATTAGTTCATATTCTTTTTTCATAGTATTTACCTCTTTCTATTTTAAATATCGGCAATCTAGATATCTTCTTTGTTACAAGTTTATCTTACAATGGCATCTTAAAGCTTGGATAAAGAAAACATAAATTTATCTTTAAGATTATCGAATATGAAATGTTCACCTTTTATCTAATAGCTTTATTTATGGTATAATTAAGTAAACTTTTGGAGGTGAAAACATGAGTTTTGAAGCACAATTATTAAATAAACACATATTGATTGTGGATGATGATACAGCGTTAAGTGAATCAATTAAAGAGGTACTTGTGAGTCGTGGTTTTAAAAATATTAGTCGCGCTTATAGTATTAGTGAAGGAATTGATGTTTTTTCGGTATCCCATATTGATCTAATTATTTTAGATGTCATGCTCCCAGACGGAGAAGGCTATTTACTCTCTCAATATGTGAGAAAAATCTCAGATATTCCAATTCTATTTTTGACTGCTAAAAATAATCCTGACGATGAAATTAGAGGACTTGATTCGGGAGGAGACGACTACGTTACAAAGCCCTTCTTACCTAAATCTTTAACGTATCGTATTATTGCACTGTTAAGAAGAGCTTATAAAGATGAATCTGAACTCATTGAACTAACTGACTGTATCATTGACTTGAACAATGCCAGTGTTAAGAAAAGTGGTCAAAATCTATCGCTAACACCTACAGAAATTCAAGTTCTTCGAAAATTATATGCTAATAAAAATTACATAGTCTCTACTGAAACAATTTGTGATACAATTTGGGGACTTGAGAGCTTTGGATATGAGAAATCTCTAATGGTACATATTCGAAATATCCGAGAAAAGATAGAACTTACCCCCTCTAAGCCTAATCACCTAATTACTGTCAAAGGACTTGGATATAAACTTGTTATTTAGATAATTTAAGGTATAACCCATGAATGTTTTCAAAAAAAATATACTAAAGTTTATTCTATCGTTTATTTTTATCATCATAGTTGATGTAATACTTTTAGTTACTGCAGCAAATTATATTCGTAGCCAACAATCTGCATCAAACATCATCGAAACAGTGTCGTCTGAAATTGTTTTAACTAATGGAAATTATGTTGTCAGTCCGATAGCCAAACAATTAATTGATGAAAATAATTTATGGATGATGATTATTGATAAGAACAGTGGCAAAGAAAAATTCAATATTGACAAACCCAAAGATATAGCTAATCAATTTAATTTTGCAGATGTTGTTCGTTTCTCTAGGTTCTACTTAAAAGACTATCCTGTATTTACTCAAATAAAAGACAATGATAACGATATCTATATTATTGCATTTCCAAAAGATAGTATTATTCGCTATGGTAATAATTATTTTGATTTGAATCGAATTCAAATTTTTCCAATCATTATTGTATCAATGATTTTTGCTAACATATTGTTCTGTTTATTTTTATATATCTACAGTGTTACCTTCCTAAATCGAAATATTAAACCGATTATTAACGCAATTGTAAAACTACCAAATGGAGGAAACACACAAGTTAAATCTGTACAGGAACTAGATAAATTAACACTTGCTATTAACTCAGCCAATCAAAAACTTCGTGAAAATGAAGAATTTAAGGAAAATTGGATTTCTGGAATTGCACATGATATCAAAACACCACTTTCAGTAATTGTATCAAACACATCCCTAGCGATTGAAAAAACTGATAATGATCTATTACTTAAGTATCTAAAGCCTACCCTAGTTGAAAGTCATTATATCCAAAACCTTCTTAATGATTTAAATATATTTGCCCGATTAACAAATGGTAATCTGATATTAAATCGAGAAATTGTATACATCGTTCCATTTTTTAAGGAGATTATTATCCAAATTATTAATCAAGAGATTTGGCATGACTTCAATTTTGAATTCACTTCTGACGACGGTTTGTTTAATCAAAAAACGTACGTCGAAAAATCTTTGATATCGAGAATTATTCATAATCTGATTTATAATTCTGTGCTTCATAATCCTTCTGGATGCGATATTCAAATCATTCTTAAGCATCTATCAAATAATACATTTTCAATTACCGTACGCGATAACGGAATAGGGGCCTCTCCCAACAGACTTAACAACATTAATAAAATTGAAGAATTTAGCTTTGATATTTCTGGTGTTCGTAGAAGTGGTATAGGATTGAAAATTACTAAGCAAATCGTTGATTTGCATCATGGTGATATGGTTATCACCAGTCAACTGGGTGAATACTTCCAAACAACTATAACTTTAGACACTGTTAATTAACTTGAAAAGGCAACTGTTTTCTATACAGATTTTATAAGTTCTATTTTTATTTTAAAATCGCCACAGAATAATAATGCTGCGATGAGGTCTTGCATATTCTTACCGTTTTTGACATCTCTAAACAATAGATTATTGGCAACCTCAAAGATAATGACCTCATGGGCAGAACAAGTTAAGTCCTGCATGGACAACTCACTCGCTGTCCTTTCTCTCTGGTAGCCTGAATTAATTCAGCATTATCATTATAAATTGACGATAATAAATATATTATTTGTCCTTAAATATCTATAAAATAAATTTAAAATGTCGAGATAGTTACATTGCCAGCATTTCTATTACTGTAATGAAATCTCCGTATCAAACTTTTGATTAAAGCCTTTACCAGTATTCAACATTTTTACAAATGTTTCTAATCTTTTTATGAGTCTCTCATACTCACCAATATGGTGACCTAGTTCCTCTTGCAATGCTCTTATTTCTTCAGTCACTTGTTCTAATGAAGTTGATTCTGTCAAGTTCAGTTTTGAAAAGTCATGTCTTGCAAGCTTTCGACTGCTCACATCCTCGCTCTTCAAATTGATAAGCACTTCCGCCATCTTATTTAAGTTGGCGATTTTTTCATTAATTTGATTTAGTTTTATATCTATCTCTGCTATTTCTTTTACTAACTCGTCTTTAATGTCTTGGTATTTCTTATCTGCTTCAGTTAATTCAATGAAGAGGTTAATCTCAGTAATCTTTTCCTGTAGACTCTTAACTGTAGGTCTTCTGTATGGTATTACTCGACTATCGTTGGTTAGCTGTCTTATCAAGGTTCGTCCTTTGACATACTGATTCTTATCCGAATGTTCTTTGTTATATACAAAGTATGAAGTTGTCTCACGTATAAAGATTTTATATTTTGTTTGATTCTCTTCTTCCAGAATATCTAATTGATAATTGGGAATGAAAATGAGACCACTCTGCTTAATACCAAAAGACACTTTGATATAAATGCCCTCATCAACTAGCTTCTCTATTTGCTTCTCTGCAAGTTCCACTTCAAATTCACGAACGGTATCTCGTTTTTCCGTAAATGTCTCAAAGGCTTCCTCAATCTCTTCAGTGGATACTTTATCCTTATCTCGTTCTTCTTGGAAAGCATGGTACTGTTCCTTTAAATTCTCTAATCCTTCTGAAGCAACGACTTCCTTATTTTTAAAATAATCTTGAAAAAATTTGACGTCATATAATTTCTTATCACTTATTTTTTGATGACCCAAACTTATCTTTTGATTCTCTTCTTCCAGGATAAAAGTTACATTTTTTTGTTTTAAGTCAATGGTTAGATTCAATTCTTTGGCTTTTGTTATTAAATCTTCTAAAGAATTGACACGGTTCAACAAAAATTCTAAACGACTTTCAATCTCTTGCTTAGCAAAATGCATTCTAAATAATTCTTCATCATATAGATCTCGTTTGCTGAGTTGGCGTCCTCGAATTGGTTTTGTCATTGCTCGATCCGTCATCATGAATCGACTATGCTTTTGACTAAAATCAATCTGAACATGCAACTGCTTTGCTTTCTCTAAAAAATCATCAAACGATTTAGATTGCTGCAACAAAAAATAAAGACGTTGTTTCAATTCAAATTTATGACTAGACTGCCTATATTTTTGATAGTCACGGTAAGAAAAACTCTTCTCAATAATTTTCGCCCCAGCCACTTTAGAAATACGGTCTGAAATCATACGGAGATTTCGTTCTAAGGCATAGTTCCATATCAATTTTTTATCTGAATTGCGGTCAATAGCGTTGATTAGGATGTGATTATGAACATGATTTTTGTCTGCGTGAGTTGCTACGATAAACTTAAAACGACCTCCTGTCAATTCCATCATGGTCTCATAACCAATGCGGTTAATTTCTTCAGGTGTCAGATTATCTTCAGGAGAAAATGATTGAATGAGGTGATGAGCATGAATAGTTTGTTGGTGTTTTTCTTGTCGGTCGTTTCTGGATTCGTACAACTTGTCATTATTGGTGAAGTTGACATTGTACATCTCTACCATTTCTGCATGACTAGGGAAGTCCAAGTAATTGCTCATGCCAAAATCAGATACCAATTTCAAATTGTCCGTTTTATCAGGGTTGAGAATATACTTAATTAAACGCCTACGGTATTTTTTACCATGCGTCGCAAAGTGTTTAGTGACTACCATAAAACTCCTTCAGTCTATTCACTTCAACTTGAAAATCTTTCTCCACTCCCGTAATTAACTCACTAACTCCCTTGCTCAATTCTTGTAATTGTTCCTGAGAAATCAGATGGCTCTGATTGATAGCGCGCGCAATTTGATTAATATTATTTCCAATCCGTCTCAATTCAAACACTAACTGTTCATAGGTATCCGTGTTAATCGTGACAAATGACATATTGGGATTAAGCAAAACTTTTCTGGCATAGACTGAGAAATTTTGACAATTGCTCTTAGCAATCCGTTCATTCAATTGGTGTAATTCTGGATCAGTTAGAAATACTTTTTTGAGATTGGTACGATAGCGATAAACCATTACATCCTCCTAACCCATATATTTTTCACGGAACTCACGACTGAGTGGCTGCACTTGATTCACTTCTGCAATCAATTCTTGAACGCAAGTCAATAAGATTGAGACGTGCTCTTGAGTCACTTGATGATTTTCTCTTGCGACAACCAGAACTTCATACACATCTCGACTAATCTGTTCAAACTTTTGAGACTGCCAAAGGGAGAACCAACTTTCAAAAATTCTATCCTGATAATTCTTTTTCAATAAATTTTGACGAAGAAATTCTGAGAAACTATCCACTTTTTGTTCCCTCATCATTTCTTTTATCTGTTTTTCTTCTTGTCTCGTAATTCTAAATTGCTTTCGGATTGACTTAATTTCTTGTCCCATTCTGATATCCCTTCAACATTCTACTTGTCTGACAGTGTAAGTCTACCTCACATTGTCAGTACGCTTCCTATAGACCTCACTTACTTCTTGTTCGGTCTTTGCGAGCTCAGATATTGTGTCCACAATATCCCAAAAATCATATCGCCAACCGACCAAAATCTTCCAGTTTTGACAGCCAACGATAAGATAACTTGGTTGCTTCGCCCCCAAACCCCTAGTTAAAATTTTTAGGAATGATATAAGGATAACAGAGAAGATTTGGAAAAGATATCACAGCGTTGAATAGAGAGTAAAAAAGAGAGCTGAATGCTCTCAATAAAACGGCTCTATACAAATTTGATTTTTTCTGGAGAACCAAGAGATGTAAATATTATACCCTCTGGAAAGACATAGTTATGTTTAAAAATATAATCGATTAACATTCTAGTCGATTCTGGATAGTTTTTAAAATATTCTTTATAAGCTTCATCTCTATATATGACACTTTTCTCCATGACAGAACTATATGAGTTGTTAGCATTACAGCTTGATTCTATACAATATTTCATAGCATATTGTGCCAAAATTTCTGGGTCTACTATATTTTTATCTCCCTTTTTATCTAAATATTCAATAATTGTATTAACTGGTTCAATGATATAATGCGTTCGTCGAGCTTGTAAAATAATATCAGACCAGTTTTTTATATAATCTGGCGCTTGATTGGCTAAAAAATTTTTTAGATGTCTAAAAACAGACTCTATTAAACTTAATGTGTAGAAACCATCAACCGGGAAATATGTTGCTAATACCGACTGACTTCCTAACCCGAGAAACATATTTCCAATGTTTAAATAATGAGCATCCAATACCTGAGTCTGACATGCTCCCAATATCGTGACAACAGGTACAACTTTTAAATTATTTTCTAACTCAATCATATCAATTTCATCATCGCCAATATGAAGTTTACCAATCTGATCTGGTTGATTTTTACTAATTTCAGGCATACTACCGTGCCCATAGTAAATAAAAAAAGTTGAAGGGTTTTCATTCATTGTACGAATAAAATCCGTTTTATTTCTAACTTCATAGTAATTAACATAATGGTTAGGAAAATAATCTTTCAATAACTCCCCTAATTTTTTCCCATTATTATATAGTTCGTCAGATACATTAAGACTATTAATTACTAAAAATGATACATTAGCTTTTGGAATTTTTGTTTTTAAATTATTTTTTGCTGAGTTTACTAGCGTATTACCAGGAATAATTGGCAATCTACTGATGGATTTTATTAATCCCAAAGGAGTATCTTTATATTTAACCCATTCAATTGGTGCATCTGTAATGAATTTTATATGCTTTCCATGTTTAACAATAATATCAATAAAGCCATCATCTAATGATAACTTTAACTTCTCAGATATTTTATGGAAATTATTATTGAATTTTTCAATTTCTAATAAATTGGAATTCTTTATATTTTTAAACATATGCGAATAGCATAAAGCAATATCTTTAGAGGGTAAGTTAGGCAAACGCACATACGGAGATTTTGTATCTAGAGTAAAATTAAGGGATAAGGAATCTAAAATTGAGTTTTCTGATGCTCTGTCAGAAATTATTGGTAGCATCTTTTCAAAATCTTTACCAATTCCTATTCCATAATATCCTGAAAAATCATATATCTGCCGAAGAACTGATTTAGACAGTCGTAACTGAAACTCTCTATTTACCAAATCAACACTTGTTTTATTTACCATCGGCAAAACAAAAACCATATCTGTTCGATAAGATATTTCATCAAATCTCTTAAAAAAATAATCCGATAGATTCAAAAAATATTTTTCAAGAATATCCAAGTCTAAATCTGCAGTATCTATTGAATCATCCCATTTCCTTATAATTTCAATCAAAGAATCAATTCCTTTTTCATGTTTTGCAAGATATATGATATACTTTTCTGCAATTAGGAGCTTTAAATAATATTTCAAATCACTTATCGCTTGTTCCTCTGCCACTAGTTTTCCTTCTGTTGTTGGGTTATCAAATGGTTTTGGTTCCTGCCTATTTTCAAATATAGATAGGTACAAACCTCTATTACGATTAATTGCAATCTCTAAAGGTCGCAAAAAGTACTTATGAGGTATGCTAATCGGCTCAATTTTTGTTTTATCAGAGATTGTAACTTTATTATCTAATATCTGACTAGCATTAATGCTATTTTTTTCAACAATCAATTGTAGTTTGCTGAAAGGAATATCTACTCCATCTGTTAAAAAAATCACAGGTAGTGTTGTTTCTTGTATTTGTTCAATAATAGGATGATCTTTTAATTCTTCAGGAATGAAAACGCAGCCTAAAGGAGTTTGTTTAATTAAATCTATAATACCCTCTGTATTCTTAATTAACAGCTCTATGTTTATGTATTCCGTAATATAATTTGGTTCTTCAACAAATGAGGATAGAGGCCAAGGAAGAACTAACTCTTCAAAACTTTTAGGTATATGAGCAACTAAATACCTTGATTGAGTATGAGTCACAATGTTCCTATTAAAACGATAGGAGAATGTGTCTCTCTCAATAAAATTTGGATTATCATGATTATTTGTAGTTAAAAAATAACTTACAAATGGTATGTTTAAAAACTGTTCTGTCATAATATTTCCTTTACTTTATCTTCTTATAATCTATGATATCTTTTTGATTTACAAAATATAGGTTTCCCCTCGTACGTGTACACGCAACATAAAATTTACTTTTGGTTTGTGAAGAAAGTTCATTCAAGCGATCAGCTGCGAATAATTTGTATGATGTTGGATTTAATACTACACAAACATTGTCATATTCAGAGCCTTTACTATCCCCCCAATTCTGACTTTTACAATCATATTCATAAGATTTTTGATAAAAAAGTTTCATAACATTATCATTTGTCATTATTGATTCTATTTTATCCTTTGAATCTATGAGAATAATTTCGGCAGAAAGCTTTTCTTCTCGATGTGATAAAATTTCAATAGCTAACTTATCAACAATAAAGTCACAAACTATTTTTGGACAACGATAACTTTTTGACAAACTCGATAAATCAATTTCATATCCTGAATCAGAAAGAACTTTTAACCAATTCTCAAAACTCGAATGGATCCCTTTTCCTTTATTAGCTCGCCTTGAAGTACTAAAGGTTTTTTGATAAAAATCTCCAAATAAAAATACTTCTGCATTAAGATTACTTAAACTTAAAAGCCAATCAAAATCATCTGATTCAAAATCCTGACACTCATCTACATAAATACAATCAAAAAATTTATCAATTCTATCCAAATATGAATTATCAAATCCAATCTCTTTCCTCTTATAAATTAATGAACCCCTTAATAGAGATTTAGAAAGTTGATTCTGAACAATTCTTCCAGTATTATCTATAGTAGTGTTATCAAATTTCCATTGAGGCTCATAATCAAAATTTATTCCTTTTGGTCGTTTCCCTAAATATGGCACTAAGCAAAAACTATATAGAAACTCAAAAACACCAAAAATAAAAGTAGACTCAGGGATGAATCCAAACTTGTCAATCAACTTTTCTCTGATTGTATTCTGGTTCGTCTCTGTATACGTAAGTATAAGATTTCTTTTTTGAGGATTAATACTTTCAATTATTTTAGTTGTTTTGCCACTTCCAGCAACGGCATGAATTAATCTTTTATTATCCATTCAATCGCCTCTTTAATGTAATCAGGTATAATAAATTCGTCACTTCTATGATCAGTTTCCATTTTTTCTAGTAATCGCAATGCAAATTCAGCCTTCTCCCTAAGCATATATCCTAATAAATCTTTAGATTTAGTTAAACCAAAAGAATCTAACAAATCCTTGTTATTATTATAAATACATAATTCAAATGTTCGATTAGCATTATCTAAATCAGAGGAAACTTTTATATTCTGGAATTGTTGATAAGAACTATATTTTGACTGTACTTTACTTTCATAATCACCATCGTTATCCGTTATAACTGCTACTTTTTTATCAGTAAAGTTGGTTGCAATTTCTAAATACCTCTCAAAACTTAATCCATCTACAGAAATAATTGATACATTAAATTCTTCAGGCTTTTTGGAGTGGAGTATTTCGAAAAACTTCTCTACTAAAATATACTCAGCATTCCCCTCAACAAGAATTATCTTCTTACCTAGAGAGAAGTTCAATAAATTTTGATTAGTAGATTTTTTGAAAAATCTTACAGTATCTTTTTTCAAACCTTTAAGTTTAGATATCTGACCATTATCTAAAAAAAGAAGATTGTCTACACCCAATCTTGAAGCAATCATATTTGAATGAGTCCCAATAAAAACTTGAACACCTGTTTTTGAACTTAGCATTCTAACTAATTTTTGGAGGTTTTGGAAGCTCAAATGATTCTCAGGTTCCTCAATAAGTAGTATTTTAACCGTTTCCTTGAGATGACTGTATGCATTTTCAACACCTAATAATACTTTTTCTCCTTGCCCTAAATTTTTTATATCTACACCATTTTTTACAGCTGATACTGAATTTCTAAATGAATTTTCTGATTCGTCAAAATGAAGTTGGAATTCTGAAGCATTCTCCTTCAACAGTTCATCCTTCCTTAAAGTCTTTAAAAAATTAAATGAATTTATCCTGTATTGATGATTAACTTTTGCTCTATTTTCAGCTGATATATTTTCTAAATACACCTCATGGATGCGTTTTTGAATTTCTTGTTGTGTATCAATAAGACTGGTATTTATTATCGAATGTAGAAACTTATACGGTTTATTGTACGAGGAGTAGGGTTTCCCTGAAAATGTCAAAAATTCAACTCTATAGAACTCAAATGGAAAGACTGTCCAGTTACTATCATTTAAGACAGAAGTAATTTCAGATATATAATCTTGATCGGGAATTATTTTTAATGAAAGTCCAAAAGCTTTGATTTTTTGAGAGTTATGCTTTCCTTCAATATTGAAGTTAGAGGAAATTTCAGTACATAATTCATCAAAATAAATTTCGACAAAGGCCTCAGGAAGCTGATTGATATCCTTTGTTCCCATAAAATCTAAAATCGCTTCTTGATTAATGATACTAGCCAAACTACTTCTCTCAATCTGACTATGACTTCCACTCAGCACTAATCCAACAGCATACAATAACGTCGACTTTCCTGCACCATTCTCTCCAACGAAAATGTTAACTTCTGAGTTACAAATAAAATCAACTCTTTTATAACGCTTAAAATTTTGTAAAATTATCCTAGAAATCATACATATCTCCTAACATCGATTAGCATAACATGCTCAATAAAATTATATCACACTAGTGATAAATTGTACTTAATCACTACCTTTAATAACCAATAACTCCTTAAATATATCTCTTCCTTACATCTTGAAAAATTTTTGACATAATTGTTGCATAATAAAGTAACTGGAGTTTTATCTTATGTTTTCTAGTATTCATCTTAAAGAACGTAGAATACCCAAACTGAACTCTCCAACCTATTAAAAATCAATAGAGCTTCATACAACAAGTGGGAAATGGGGAAATCCAATCCAAATCAAAAAAATCTTTCTACTCTGGCAAGAACACCTGATGTTCCAACAATCTATTTTAAATCAGAATACAAGATTATGCCCCAATCTTCAGTTCTCTTCAAAAAATTAAGATAAGGTTGATGAGTACGCAGGGGAATTACTTCAAACACAACAATCTCATGATAAGGTTGTGACACGTTTTCCTGTAGAAGTGTTCTATGATGTTTCTCTTTCTACTGGTCTTGGAGAATCTCTCTTTGATGAATAGTGGATGCTGTGCTCGAAAACTATCAACATCAATAATGATTATATTGCCCTGAAACTCTTTGAGCTTGATACAATGGATAGTTTTCTTTCTAGTTCGCCACGAAAGAAAGCTACTGGATTTTGTCTCATTTTCTTTCCTCTCGTCAGTGTGTGAATATTGCAAGCTAAGGTACGGGCAAACTCCTCCTAACTATATCATAAAAACTCATTAAGCTACTATCCGATTTTCTGGTGTTTTCTAGTATGCTCTAAATACCATCCAAGTAGTCTCTGTAACGCTCCAGTTCTTCTAAAGTAGTCAACAGATAAATGTTAGTATTCACCATAGCAGACAAGTCAACACTCATCATTTCTCTCATCATCAAAGGGACTGTCTTTATAACGATAGAGACAAGCTAGGAGACTTTGTTCCACGTTTCTTGACAATCTCCATTTTTAGAGTTACTTCATAATCTTCAACTGGATTCAACATTTTTTCTTTCCCCAGAATATCGACATAGGATACGTTGACCTTCTAGCAAATAGCATCTATCAGTCCCGTTGAAAGTGGACTGGTAACGTTCTAGTAACGACTAAGGCTATTACGTGAAATACCCCCAATTCGTGTAAATTCTGGTTGTGTCATGTGTCTTTCGTAAAGATTTGATACGGTCTCCAATCAGGGAAATTTCTTTTTACTTGATAATGCTATCATATCATTTAGAAATTTAAAAAAGACTGATTCAAAATCATTAGAGGATATAGTTCTGAAATTGAAATTTTTCGTTCTAATCCTATGAAATCTCGATTTTCTAATAAATTTGTACTTATTTTCTTCAGACTATATAAATATTTCGTCGTTGTAAGTTTGTAATTGACTCAAAGGTATTAGATATAATTTCAAAACAGTGTTTTAAGCTATAGTTGACCAATATCATAGTTTGCTATTTAATGTTAAGTAAAAATTCATTATACAATTCAAGCTACTGAAGATGAATTTATGGTATACTAGTGATAATAAATAGTTATCGGTAGGAAAATAAAAATATGGAATTTATAAATCGTAGAGATGAACTAGATAAAATACAAAATGAATATAAACAACATTTAAAAACAGGTAAAAGTCAAGTTTATATTATTAGAGCGAATTCAGGTATAGGGAAGTCGGAGTTTATAAAAGAAACTATAAAACATTTTTCACAAACTCCTATTGAGATTCTTCATTTAGATGACACTGAAAACTCTTCTACATTTAGACGTTTTGTAATTGAGTTAGATAAAGTAAGCCAGTTCTATGGGTATCTTGATTTTAAAGCATTCTATACTAAAAAAATTAATAGTTCAAAGGCCCTGCAACTACTATTAAAAATGTCTTCTTTTTTTGGTCAAGCTTTTATTGGAATGGTATCTAAAGAAAATGGCTTAGAATCTATAATCTCTGAAGTAAATTTGCCTTCTTTAATACCTGATCCTAGAGAATACGAAACTTTTATTTTAAAAGCTCAAACTGAGAATCTATTTGAATACGCAAAATATGTACTAGATCATGAAAATTTATATTTCAATTTTCCAAACGCCTCAGTAATTGATCAAGAATCACTCGATTTATTGAATAAATTGATTGAAAAATCTGAAGGAAGTCTATTCATTTTTGAGTGTGCAGATAAAAAAGTTGAAAATAGTTTTAAAAATAGTCGCAACATAATATTGAGGACATATCAATTAGAAAAACTCTCCGATGAGCACATTAAACTATACATAAATATTTTGTCAAATCAGTTAGCATTACAAGCTGAACAAATTAATTTTACAACTTTACAGGATTCTATAAGAAAAGGAGATTTATCGGAAATCTCCTTAATACTAAAAGATTTTTCTGAGCGTTTGAAGGAAAATAAGGCTTCCAAATTACAGAGCATTTACCAGATTATTGAAAATATTTCTCAAACTCAATTAGTATTCTTACTTTTTGTATTCTACACAAAGAGAAAATTATCACTTACGGATTTAAGAGAAATCATGTTAGAGACTGATAAAACTTTTTCCCAAGAAGATATCGATTTTCTTCTTGAAAAAGGGCTATTAGACCAAGTTGAAAACTTCGTTTTTCTATCAAACTCTGTATCAGAAGTAATTAGACAAGAAACCTATTTCAAAAAAGAGAAAACATTTGTTGGCTCAATTCTCATCAGATTTCTTAACTTAAAGCTATCTCAAACAAATGAATTTGTTTATTTAGATACTCTTGTTGATTACTATATTTGTTCAAAATTTTTCTTACAAATTAAATTAATATTACCTAAGATACAGGAACGTTTATTAAACTTTGATTCACAACAAGGTCGTAAAGAGTATTTCGAAATTTTTTATTTAAATAGGCAGAGATTTATTGAGAAAGATAGTTCCTTCGCACTGTCGCTAGCTAAAATAGCCTATGATGCAAATTTATACTATGAGGCACTAGAGTTTATCAATCTTTCAACAGAAGTTACGGCAGACATAGTATTTGCCAAGTCCTTAATTTTAAATCGTTGTGAATTGTTTCCTGAATCCATTAAATACATTCAGGAAAATATTATGAATCTTAGTGAACAAAGCTCACAATTTTTCAAACTATCATTGATTAAACTAATGAACTTAATACAATTAGAACGTAGAGATGAGGCTAAAACAATCTTTGAAAATATTAAATTACAAGTAGATAATCCGTACTACCCGTATTTAATTAGAATTTCAAATGTATTTGAGCTTAGCTTTTCTGAACGACTAAGGAAAGTTGAGGAAATTTCAGGTAGAATTTATAGTCTAGAAAATGCAGAATTCTCTGGTCTAAATGCTATTTACTTGTCTTACTTGTATGCGGTCAATGATAAAATTAATGATGCAGAGGAGCAATTAAATAAAGCCAGAGATTTTTTTGGAGACAGCCTTATTTACAATCATATGATTCTTCATAACGAAGCCACCATTAAATTCCATAATAATGATATTGATAACTCTATCCCAGAACTGCTCAATAATGCTAAGCTAACTGCATATGATCAATATGATTTACTCGCAATTTATAATAATTTACTAGTTTACTATATTCTAAGCGACCAAATAGCAGATATTAATTGTCAAATGCTTGTGTATGAATTAGAAGATTTGTTAAACGAGACAGGTTTTAAAAGATTTATTGATAAAATTTATTATAACCTCTGCCATTATTATTATAGAATGTACAATTCTGAAAAGGTCGAAATGTACTGTAATAAACTAGCTGATAATCAAATCAAAAACTTCTCAGATTATAAAATGAAGTTAATGTATGAAACTTCGTGGAAACTCCCCCTTAATTTAAATGATGAGTAAAGAGTGTTTGTATCATTTCATCGTACGTATAGCCATTTATGTTGAATGTTTTAGGCACAACAGATTTTGGATATAACCCAGGATTGGCATTGATCTCTATTAGATAAAATTCTGCATTTTTTATTCGACCATCTACTCGTATCAATTTATTTGGAGACAAGTTCTTATAAAGTTGCTTTAAGTTGATAATATCTTTGTCGCTTAAATAGCAACTTTTTTCGATTTCTACACCGATTTTTTGTTTAATTTCTGAGGTATAAGCCTGATACTTGAATTCACTATATTCTGGAAAAATAAGTTCAACTTCTTCAAAAAATAACTTTCCTTTATTTTCCAAAATAGTAATAGCTACTTCTCTTCCTTCAATGTATTCCTCTACTAGAATACCATCAAAGTCCTTCATTAATTTCTTGAGGGCCATATCTGCCTGTTCCATATTTTCAACAATAGAGTTTTGTGTAATTCCTATTGATTCTGATTCATAGTTCGGTTTAATAATAATTGGATATTCAAAGTTCGCTAAAATTTCTTTAGTGTATGAATGAGCAAATACTAACAAACTTTTTGGGACTTTTATACCAAAATTTTCTGCAAATTTCTCTGTCATAAATTTATCTTGACATAAAACTTGTACATATGGGTCTGGGTTGAAATATTTAATTTTATAATTTTCACAAAATGCTGGGACACTCATGTTTCTAATTCGACTTTTATAGCCAAAATCAAAATTTAACACAAAATCGTCTAGGTGATTAAAAACACTTTTTTTGAATCTCTCAAAATTATCGTAAAATATGATTTCATCAATAAATTTAGAAAAACTTTTATAGAGAATATCTCTCAATTCATTGCGAGTGTATTCTCTGTTTTCGATAATTTTTGTTTGAATGGATGAATCTGGATTGACATTTAAAATGACTACTAATCTCATAATTTCTCCTACCGATAACTATTTATTATCACTATACAAAGCACTCAAATAGGTTTATAATAGCATGATTATTGATAAAGGAGATTTTTATGGATTATAAACTTATTTCTACTTACTTAGATTATTGCAAAACTCATAAGCGTTTGAGTTCACACACGATTCGCGCTTATAAGAATGATCTTATGCAATTTTATAACTCAGACTATGATAATGTCGAATCCTATATAGAACACTTGACACAATCTAACATAAAAACGAATACATTAAGAAGAAAAATTGCTTGTATGAAGGTGTTTTATAACTATCTAAAATACCAGAACATAATTGAAGAGAACCCCTTCAATCAATTGCGTTTTCAATTTAGAACTGAAAAAATATTGCCTAAAACGATTCCGTATGACATTCTGAAAAGTATTTTTTTATATTTAGAGCAGAGAGTAGTTCTATCTAAAACTGATTATCAAAAACAACACGCTGAAAGAAATCTACTAATTATTTCACTTTTACTTTCAACAGGCATCAGAATTTCTGAACTTTGCCACATTCATCTCAAAGACATTAATCTTTCCAATAAGACACTCCATATTATAGGAAAGGGTAAGAAAGAACGTATCCTATTTTTAGGAGATCAAAAAACATTCAATTTATTAGAAACATATATAAATAAAACAAGAAATGAATCCAATGATTTCTTGTTCCCAGGGAAACATTCACTTAAACCATTGTCAGAGCAAAGTGTACGTTTAGTAATAAAGAGAATCGTTGAACAAAATAACTTTTCTAGAACTATTACACCGCATATGTTTAGACATAGCTTTGCGACAATGCTTCTAGATAGTGATGTAGATATTCGATATATTCAACAAATTCTTGGACATAGTTCTATATCGATCACACAAATCTATACTCACGTATCTCATTCAAAGCAAAAAGAAATACTTAGTTCTTTTAATCCCGTATCAGTAATTCATTCTGAAATCGAGTAAGAGAACTTTCCAAAGCCTACAGTTTAGTTCATCTAAAATTAATTTTTGTAGTTCGACTTTAGTTAATAGATTTTATGCTCAACAAAAGCAAAAAACATACAACACTCCACTTTGAATCAGTATTTATACTAGATTCCGTATTAAGAACTCCATAACTGTTTTTCTAAAATATAACTTTCAAATATCCTTAAATATAGATGAGGAAAAACTCAATCTCAGAAGAAAATGGAGTAAATCTTCCTACAAGAAAACGCATAGTATCAAGTTTCAACACCTAATACTATACGTTTTTCTGATTTTAAAGACTTTTTTATCCTAAATAGACTATATTTTAAAATTCGTGATCTAACCACCATTTCGATTAGTTAAATCTTTCAATCTTTCTTCTCCAGATTTAAGCATCTCCTTCTCTATTTGACTCCACTCTCCAAACAGTAAGTCTTGAAGAATATCTGCTGCTGAAGTCTTATCTTGTTCTGAATCATATACACAACTTCTATCTCGTTGATAAATTTGAATTCTTTCAAAAATAGCTAGTTTTTCCAATTGCCGTGTATTATCAACTAGATGATTTACAATGAAATCATGATGTTCTTTTGGAGTTGCGCGTGCTTGATTTGGATTGATAGCGTACAGTTCCTCGTATCGGATAAGAGTGCTCAGATAGGACAGCTTAGGCTTTGTCGCAATCAAGGCTAATTGTACTTCATATCCCTTACTTTTCAAGAGTTGTGCTGTTTCCTTTGGAACGTCAATCGTTCGTAAAGTTCCCTCTATCAAAAGATTGTATCCCAAATGACTCAATTCTGTTACTAAAGACTCTACCATTTTGCCTGCAAAATCTTTGGTGTATTCTACACTATCTTTGCCATATTCTTGCTGCAGTTTTATATAGTGTGGATGCTGAGAACGAAAACTATCGCCATCAATGATAATAATATTTCCTTGAAATTCTTTCTGTTTAATACGATGAATTGTAGTCTTACCAGCACCACTTTGCCCTCCAAGCAAAATCGCTATAGGTTGCTTACTGGACTTTTTTCCTCTTGTCAGTGAACGAAGATTCCGTGCTAGAGCATGTTTGAATTCACTATCAGTATAATCTTGGATTTCCATTAAGCTACCATCCGCTTTTCAGATATCTCTAACATACGTTCAATTCCATCCAAATAGCCGCTATATCTCTCTATTTCATCAAAAGTTTCTACTAAATAGATATTCGTATGAATCAAATCAGATAGATCATCACTCATTAAAATCCAAGGATTAGATTCATCATCAATGCTAATTCCCTGACCATCTTGATAGCGATAGAGTCGAGAAAGTAGATTAGCACCTCTTTCTTTCACAATTTCAATTTTTAAAGTCAATTCATAATCTTCAACAGGATTGAGCATTTTATCTTCTCCTACAATATCGACATAAGATACATTAAACTTCTGGCAGATGATGTCTATTAGTTCCGTAGAGACTGAACTAGTTCCATTTTCATACCGACTTAAGCTGTTCCGAGAAATTCCTATAATTCGGGCAAATTCGGGTTGTGTTAAGTCATGTGTTTTACGTAAGTATTTTATGTTCTTTCCAATCATGGCAAACTCCTTTATTTTTATAATTCAATTATAGCATAAAAATCATAACGCACCAAAATTGGTGCGTTATTTCTTGTTTTTCTAGCCTAAACTTTACTTCTAAAAAAGCAACCTTAAAGAGTAATTCCTTTTTCGGTGGCTTTTCAAAATACTATACATTAAAATACTCTTGTTTAATTTTTGTAAGCAAATTGTTAGCAACAGAAGTTACACCAACATGCATCAGTTCAGGATCATAATAATCTAGATTACGAGCATAGTCTTCTGCAACAGTCTGAGCAATACGCTCATCCAATTTATAATTAGAGGCTTTTAATAGTGCTTGAAATAATTCTGAACTATATAGTTTAATATTATTTTCCAATGATACTACTGCCATTTTTGTAACTCCTCTCCTGTCTTTGATTGATAAACCTTCTTTATTTTAAGATTGGTTGTGAATGGATAATTGTTTAAAAGAATAGAGGTTTCTAAACTCAGCAAGCATTTCTTCTTTTGTAATTTCATTCTGACGAAAACGAGCTAAAGCTTGGGTTGGATTGGATTGGCATCAGTCTGAACACTATAGATAAAATCAAAATGGTGTTGTAATTCATCTGAATTTTCCCGATTTTGAAAGACAAATTCCGCAAAATCTAAATCTGACTCTGATTTTTTATGTTTTGCAAAATAGTGACAACGATAGTCAGGGTTCTTAAAAAGTTCTACAAAACGAGTCCTGTTCTCCAAAATAATTTTATTAAAAAGAAAAACCCTGCCAAATTAATTTTTGGTAGGGTTTTTGGTAGGAAACTAAATAAATTTATCAGTTTCTAAAATGTGTTCACGATTCTAAAAGGCTGATACTATAGTATTCCGAATTCTAATTGGTATATGCCTCTTATTTAAGAGTAACTGAAGCTCCAGCTTCTTCCAATTTAGCTTTGATTTCTTCAGCTTCTGCAGTTGCAACGCCTTCTTTAACAAGTGCTGGTGCACCGTCAACAAGTTCTTTAGCTTCTTTAAGACCAAGACCTGTGATTTCACGTACAACTTTGATAACGCCAACTTTTTTGTCGCCTGCAGATGTCAATTCAACGTCGAATGAATCTTTAGCAGCACCAGCGTCAGCAGCACCAGCTGCAGCAACAGCTACAGGAGCAGCTGCAGTTACACCAAATTCTTCTTCGATAGCTTTTACAAGGTCGTTCAATTCAAGGATTGAAGCTTCTTTAA
>NZ_JAJNSC010000017.1:0-71240 GCF_027497975.1 Streptococcus sp. SM5
ATGTCTTAACTTTTTCGTAGACGTGCTCTGTATCTCCATTTGGAAGTTTCTTAGTTTCTACGAAGCGGTAACCTGGAATATCTTTCTTAGGTTGTTCGCCATCTTCACTTGGATTTCCTGGAATTTCGTTTCCTTCTTTATCCTTGAATGATGTCTTAACTTTTTCGTAGACGTGCTCTGTATCTCCATTTGGAAGTTTCTTAGTTTCTACGAAGCGGTAACCTGGAATATCTTTCTTAGGTTGTTCGCCATCTTCACTTGGATTTCCTGGAATTTCGTTTCCTTCTTTATCCTTGAATGATGTCTTAACTTTTTCGTAGATGTGTTTTGTATTTCCTTTTTCGTCTACTTCAGTTTTAACAATCTTGTATCCTGGGATATCTTTAGTTGGTTTAGTTCCATCTTCTGTTGGTGAAAGTGGGTTGCCATCTTTATCAACGAATGAAGTATCAGGACGAACTGTTGGAGTGTAAGTAGCTGTTACTGGTGTACCATTCTTATCTACACGTTTAACGGTTACGCCTGTTGCTTTACCTACGAAGTCAGGTTCTGGGGTGAAGGTTACTTTACCGTTTTCATCGATTGTGTATGTTCCTTCACCTGGTACTTTCTTCTCAGTTGTGCCATCGTCAAATGTTGGTTTAACAGTTTCATCGATTTCAACTGGAACTTCCTTACCGTTGATTGTAACTTTTCCACCTTCAAATGTTGGTGTGCCTTCTTGAGGTTGTCCTTTAGGACCTTCTGATTCAGAATCTTTTGAAGTTGGTGTTACTGGAACGACTACAGGAGTGTACTTAGCTGTGATTGGTGTGCCGTTCTTATCTACACGTTTAACAGTTACACCTGTTGCTTGACCAGTGAATGTTTTCTCTGGGGTGAAGGTTACTTTACCGTTCTCGTCGATTGTGTATGTTCCTTCGCCTGGTACTTTCTTCTCAGTTGTGCCATCTTCGAATGTTGGCTTAACAGTTTCGTCGATTTCTACAGTTTTTTCTTCACCATTTACAGTAACTTTTCCACCTTTAAATGTTGGTGTTCCTTCTTGAGTAGCACCTTGAACATTTGTAGTGATGACATCTGAACTTGTTGGTGTTGCTGGTTTCACAACTGGTGTGTAAGTAGCTTTAACTGGCGTGCCGTTCTTATCTTCGCGTTGAACTGTGACACCTGTTCCTTTACCTGTGAAGTTCTTTTCTGGGGTGAATGTAACTGTTCCATCTGGAGCTACTGTGTATGTTCCTTCACCTTCGATAGTTACTGAATCAACTGGATCTCCTGTTTTCGGATCTACCAATTTAGCTGGTTTATCTTCATCAATTTCAACAGTTTTTTCTTCACCATTTACAGTAACTTTTCCACCTTGGAATACTGGTTTGCCTGTTTGAGTTGAACCTTGGATATCTTCAGTTACTGCGTCTGTTCCTGTTGGTGTTGCTTTCTTAACAACTGGAGTGTATTTAGCTGTTACTGGTGTGCCGTTCTTATCTTCGCGTTGAACTGTAACACCTGTTCCTTTACCTGTGAAGTTCTTTTCTGGGGTGAAGGTTACTGTTCCATCTGGAGCTACTGTATATGTTCCTTCACCTTCGATAGTTACTGAATCAACTGGATTTCCTGTTTTTGGATCTACCAATTTAGCTAGTTTATCTTCATTGATTTCAACAGTTTTCTCTTTACCATCGATTGTTACTGTTCCACCCTTGAATTCAGGTTTACCTGTTTGAGTTGAACCTTGAATATTTTCAGTTACAGCATCTGTTCCTGTTGGTGTTACTGGTTTAACTTCCGGTGTGTATGTAGCTTTAGCTGGTGTGCCGTTCTTATCTTGACGAACTACCTCAACACCTTTGGCTACTCCTGTAAATTGTGGTTCTGGCTTGAATGTTACTGTTCCATCTGGAGCTACTGTGTATGTTCCTTCACCTTCTACAGTGACTGAATCAACTTGTTCTCCAGTTTTTGGATCTACCAATTTAGCTGGTACTGTATCGTCGATTTCAACAGTTTTCTCTTCACCGTTAACCATAGCTGTTCCACCTTGGAATACTGGTTTGCCTGTTTGAGTTGCACCTTGAACATCTACAGTTTTAGCTGGTTCTGCTGTTGGTGTTACAGGTACGATAGATGGAGTATAAGTTGTAGAAACTTTTGTTCCATTTGCGTCCTCTGCTTGAACATCAGCAGGTGTAACATTACCTGTGTAAGATTTATCTGTTGGTGTGAAGGTTACTTCACCTGTTGCTGGATCAATTGAGTAAGTACCTACTGGAGTTACTCCGTCCTCAGCATATGCTGGAGTTGTTTGACCAGCTGGAACTTCATTTCCTTCTTTATCAAGAAGCTTGTAAGAGTTCTCTTTGATTGGAGCAATAGTGTCTCCAGGAGCGAATGTTGGAGTTCCTTTTTGAGTTTCACCTTGGATAGCTTCTGATGTAGCCGGTTCTGCTGTTGGAACTACCGGAGTAATCTTCGGTGTGTAAGTTGTTTCTACAGCTGTACCATTCTTATCTTTAGCTTGAACTCGTACTGGTTGTACTTCACCTGAATATGTCTTATCTGTTGGTTCGAATACTGCAACAGCTTTTCCATCTACAGTTTTAAGAGTGTACTTACCAATTACGTTTCCTTCTGGATCTTTAGCTGGTACTTCAGTAGCTGGTTGTCCATCTTCACCTAGAAGTGTGTAAGTAGATGGATCGATTTCTACAGTTTTTTCTTCTCCAGCAATTGTAGTTTTTCCTGCTTCAAATGAAACTGGACTTTCTTGAGTCTTACCTTGAACATCTTCAGTTGTAGCTGGTGTTGCTGTTGGTGTTACTCCTACGATATTTGGAGTATAAGTTGTAGAAACTTTTGTTCCATTCTTATCTTCAGCTTGAACTTTAGCTGGTTGTACTGGTCCTGTGTAAGATTTGTCTGTTGGTGTGAAGGTTACTACACCTGTTGTTGGATCTACAGTGTATTCCCCAACTTTTTTACCACTTGGGTCTAGAGCATCTACTGGTCCATTTGCTTCTGTTCCATCTGGATTTAATAATTTTACAGAACCCTCTTTAATAGGTACTTCTGTATTTCCTTCTGTAAATGTTGGTTTACCTGTTTGAGTTTCACCTTGTACTCCTGTTGAAGTTGCTGGAGCTGCTGTTGGTTTAACAGGTGTTACAGTTGGAGTGTATTTTGCAGTAGCTGTTGCTGTTACAGGTTGACCATTTTTATCTTGACCTACTGGTGCTGTTAATGATACATCAATACCTTTAGCAGTTCCTGTAAATTGTGGTTCTGGAGTAAATGTTACCGCTCCAGTTGTTGGATCGATTGTATAAGTTCCTTCACCTTTTACAGTTACAGTTGTTTCATCAGTTGGTTTTCCAGTCGCTGGATCTACTAACTTAGCTGGGTATTGTGCACTTGGTGTTACTGCATCTGGCGCAGTTCCATCACCATCTTTATCTACGTCAATTGAGAATTTAGGTGTTTTCGTTTGTGGTTTCCCTTGGATATCTGTTGATTCTTCAGGTGTTCCAACGATTTGTTTTGGAGTTACAGTTGGAATGTAACGACCATCCATAGATCCTTTAGTTGCTAAGCCAGTTAGTTGAACTTGTTCACTGACTAATTCTAGTTGGTCTTTAGCTTCACCTGCACCACCGATGATTTGGCGACCTTCATTACCCCAACCAGTAGTGTTACCATTGATATCTGTACGACGAATCGTAATACCATCTGCTGTACCTACAAAGTTTGCTTCTGGGATAAATTCTACATCTACATTTGCACCGTTATCAGTAATCTTGTATTTACCTTGCCCTGGTACAACGTAGTATCCATCAACTAGGTCAGCATCTGTTACTAATGTACCATCTGGTTTAACGATTTGTGATTTAACAGTTGTATCTATTGCATTGTCTTTATCAAAATCATAGTTCTTTTGACCATATGCGTTGAATGCTACAGTAGATGTTTGAGTTGCACCTTGTACATCTGTTGTTTCTCTCTTAGTTCCACGTGGTGGAATTGTTTGTTGGATTTGGAAATCTTCTACTTCACCTGAGTAGGCAATACCAGTAGGAGCCTTGACATCTGCTTTATCGTATGCAATACGAAGACGTGTAGCTAATTTTGTTGCACTGGTATCCACATTTTGAACTGTGTTTGTCCAAGTAAGAGTAACCTTACCATCAGCAGTCACTTCTGTCACACCAGCGGCTTCATCTTCATCGAATTTTCCATTGTTGTTAAAGTCAATCCAACCGTTAACGTAAGCTTTAGCTTCTCCGTCTAGGTGGGCATCGAAAGTCATTGAGTAAGTTCCATCATTAACTTTTTTCAACTTATAGTTATCATTTGGAGCAACATCATCACCCATCAATTGACGAGCACCTTCATCAGCATTACCGATACCATTGATATCATCGTATACAAAGGCATTTGTTTTGTTAATTGGAGTTGTTCGAACATCAACGTCAGCCGGTACAGAACCTAGATATGGTTGGTGTTGACCGTCAGACTTAGAAATAGAGTGGGCTACACGACCGTATGAAGCTGGAGCATCCCCTTCATCTAGGACCATAAATCCTAGCATAGATCCTTGTTGACCTGCAGAAAAGATGTACATACCAATGTTTTTAGCATTACGCGTCATTACCAATGGAGTAGAGAAACCTGAATCACGGTGAGTTGAGACCGGTCCAAAAACTTGTGTCCCTAATCCATCTGTGTGATATTTACCATCTTCTGCTTTCATCGCAATAACAGTATCTGATGTCACAGTTGTATTGAAGAAGCCAGCTGCTTTATCCGCTTTGAATTTTTCAAAGGCTTCTTTCCCTGAACCATTAAGAGTATATTCTACCCCAAATTGTCTACGATAACCATCTTGCCCATGTCCGGCAGAAGGCAATGTTCTGTATTCATAAGTTTCTGCAGTATAAGAACGAGCAGTACTATATCTTGGTGTCGTATTTGATAATTCAGTTACTAATTCAAATCCATCTCCATCTGTTTTGTAGATTTCAACTTCTGACGAACCAGCTTCTTCCCCTGTTAAGAATACAACGTTGGCTGGAACTTCTGTTCCATTTAATGTAGCTTTAACTGAGAATTCTACCCCTACGTTAGCTCCATCTTTAACAGACTGGATAACCGTTTTACCTTTAGTATCCATTCCGTTTGTTTTCGCAACAGAGTAACCTCCTTGCTGTACTACTTTTAATTCAGCTGGATCCCCATTTTTATACTCATTAACAGCATTTGCATCATAACCTGCTCCACCACGTTTTTTGTACTCATCCGTTGAGTTGAATGGCGCTAATTTAGTAACTGTTAAGGTTACAACATAGCCTGGAGAAATTTCTTGTGTAAACTTAGTACCTACTTGAAGTTTACCATCTGGGTCAAGATTTTCAATTTTCGCTTTCGGATTTGAAATGTCAAACCACTTGATTTGTTTTGTCAGACGTTCTGTGTTCTTATCTGCATACTTCTTCCAGTGGTTGATTTGTTCTTCTTCTGATAGAGGTGGAGTCGTAACTGTATCAGCAATGTCTGCTAAGACTGCTGAAAACTTACCATCACGACCAATACCTGCATTTTTCAGCTCGTTGTATACTGCAAGGATTGACTCATTTAAACGTGCAAGTTGTGCTTCTACTTGCTCTTTTGTGACACTCTTATCAGCTAGAAGAGATTTTGTTTCAGCAAGAACTGTTTGGTTTTTAGCTACTGCCGCTTCAACAGCCGCTTTGTTTTCTTCCTTCACTTCCTTTTTAGAAAGTTCAGCAGTTGCTAATTTATTAGTCACTTCTGCTTCAGATGAAGCTTTGTCAAGTGCTGTTTTAGCTTCTGAAAGAGATTTTTCTGCTGGAGTAGCTTTCTTTTCAGCTTCAGCTTTAGCAGCTGCTTTTTCAGCTTCTAATTTTTCTGTTGACCCATAGCATCTGATTCAGCTACGGCTTGACCCAATGCTGAAAGTTTGTCAGCTAAAGTATTCACATCCAATTGACTTGCTTCTGGATTTGAAAGTGTTGCTTTAGCTGCAGCTAAAACTTCCTTAGCTGAGTTTACTACAGACGCATCTGCATTTTTAGCAGATGCTAATTTCATTTCTAAAGTAGCAACATTCGCTTCAAGAGCTGCTTTATTTGCTTTCTTAGCTTCCTGTACTTTAACTTCAGGTTTTGCTTCTTCTACTTTAGTTTCTGGCTTCACGGCTTCCTTTTCTTTATTAGAATCCGCTTGATTTGCTGGGGCAGTAGTTGCCGCTACTGATGCTTCTGCACCTTGAACTTCCGTTGCTGATACCGCACCATTTCCAAGAAACATCAAACCAGCTGCAACTGCTACTGATGCTGCTCCAAAGCTATATTTCCGGATACCATAACGGATGTACTTTTCTACTCTATAATCTTGTTGTTGCTTGCCTTTCATTTAGACCCACAACCTCCTTTTTTTATTTTGATGTCGATTTACAAGTTATTGATATCGCAAACTCACATCTAACCTCAGATGAAAACAAAAGATGTTAGAAGTCATTTTCAATATCATAAAATTGTCTACAACATACAGCTTTATGATATCATATTTCCTAGTCTATGGCAAATAAAATGGCTTATTTTTTTATTCTAAATTTAAAATAAATATTTTCCAAAAACACAATAATTTTCTGACTATTTAACTTGTTTTGTTAGATATATCAAAGAGTTATAGGTTTCATACTATATTTTGTAGTTTTAATATATTAATTTAAATTAACTCTACATGTATATTTTGCTGTTCACAGACAAAAACTTGTCTCTACTGTAAGATACAATTTTTTTGATTCATTATCTATTTTTTCAATAATTTACTCTCCAGCTCATTAGATTTATTTTAAATTCCAGTCAATTAAAAACTCTAGCTAGTTCATAACTCTAAAAATAGCTATCTTTATTTTAGACAGAATGAAGTAGATAGCAAGTAACCTTCTATAAAGAAAAACTTTCTGTCTACTTTATTCCCCCTAACTGTGCTATACTTAATTTAGTACATTCTTTGAGATTGGAGCTAGTATGAAAATCCATAAAACTGTGAATCCTGTTGCCTATGAAAACACCTATTACCTGGAAGGTGAAAAATACCTCATCGTTGTCGACCCTGGTAGCCATTGGGAAGCTATTCGTCAGACAATAGAGAACATCAACAAACCTATCTGTGCTATTCTCTTGACCCACGCCCATTATGACCATATCATGAGTTTAGACCTAGTTCGCGAAACATTTGGTAATCCTCCTGTCTATATCGCAGAGAGTGAAGCCAGCTGGCTCTACACCCCTGTCGATAATCTCTCTGGGCTTCCTCGCCACGATGATATGGCAGATGTGGTCGCAAAACCTGCAGAGCACACCTTTGTCTTTCATGAAGAATACCAACTAGAGGAATTTCGTTTTACTGTCTTGCCAACTCCTGGTCACTCTATCGGTGGTGTTTCTATCGTCTTTCCTGATGCTCACCTAGTCTTAACAGGGGATGCTCTTTTCCGAGAAACAATCGGACGGACCGACCTTCCGACTGGTAGTATGGAGCAACTCCTTCATAGCATCCAGACCAAACTCTTCACCCTGCCAAACTATGACGTCTATCCAGGGCATGGTCCAGCTACTACTATTGCTCACGAAAAGACCTTCAATCCTTTTTTCTAGCTAGCAAAAAACCAAGGAATTTTTATCCTTGGTTTTTGTGTACTGCTATTCAATTCTCCATTCTTTGATTTTAGAATCTAGTCTAGTATTGAATTTCATCGAACATTAGTTAGCTGGCTCAAATTCTTTCCATTCAAATTTAGCTAAATCAAGTTCATTAGAAGAAATCTCTAAGATTTGCTCTGGTTTTTGATCACTACCAATTTGAAAAATACCTTCTTTAATCTTCTGTACTCCGTCTTTATCAAAAGCATACAAACTTAAGTTCATTTCTGGTCGTGTTGACTGCCAGTCTGCATATCTGACTTGACCGTTTTCATAAATAACTAAACTGGAACGAAAACCACCTGCAGAAGCTACATAAGCTGTATGAAGCAACTTGGGTTGTTTATTCTCTAAATAGTAAATGGCCCCTATATATTTTTTATCTCCAATAATCAATTCATCCTGACCATCCTTATTTAAATCAGCAAACACATAATGAAGACTAGCTGGTTTATCGTAGGTGCTTAGTGTAAAGATATAGCCATACTCTTCAGAAAAAATCTTGTTCTGTTTCAACTTTTCATACAAGGATTCTCGGTCGCCACTACTTAAAAGTGCCTGATAGTGATTGTACCGCTCTATTACTTCCTTGTACAAATCTTTTCCTGTTTCGCTTTTCGTTTCCATTGTTGTTGACGGCGTTGCCATTGAAGAACTTGTACTAGTTTGGCTCTCTGACTTCGTAGAGCTTTCCTTCTGTTCCTCTTTGGTAGAAGATGATTGTGTTGCCGAAGGTTCTATTTTTTCATCTTTTTTGTTTGCACCACAAGATGCTAAAACAAAAACAGTAAGAATAGCTGAAAATATCATTAAAAATTTCTTCATATTAACCTCTCTAACCCATCCTATACAGATTTACGGATTTTAGTATTAGATTCAATTCATTACCAAATAATCACGCGGTCTTCTGGTGAACGCCACATACCATCTCCTTCTTTGACATCATAGGTTGTAAAGAAATCATCGAAGTTTGGTACTTGCACATTGACACGGAGTTTGGCTGGTGCGTGCACATCGACACTAGCCAAAAGTTTCATAAATTCTGGACGACCTTTCATGCGCCAGATGCGACCGAAGTTGTAGAAAAATTCTTCTGCTGAGAAGTCTGGTTCTCTCTTGGCTGCTTCAAGCGCTGCAGCGATTCCTCCCAAGTCAGCCACGTTTTCTGATACAGTCAATTTACCGTTGATGGTTGCTCCATAAGAATCTTGTCCATCAAATTGGTCAATGACTTTTTGTGTTTTCTCCTTGAAGGCAGCATAGTCACTCTCTGTCCACCAATCCTTTAGGCTACCATTTTCATCAAAGGAAGCTCCATTGGTATCAAAGGCGTGGGAAATTTCATGGGCAATAACTGCTCCAATACCACCGTAGTTAGCAGAAGATGACTGATGCAAGTCATAGAAAGGTGCTTGTAAAATAGCCGCCGGGAAGACAATCAGGTTCTTCTGTGGATTGTAGTAGGCATTGACCATATGAGCAGGCATGCCCCACTCCTTGTAGTCTACAGGCTGATTCCACTTGCTCCAACTGTGTTTGATTTCCACACGCGCAAAGGCCAGAGCATTGTCAAAAAGACTAGCAGTCTCATCCACTACCTTGTCCTTATAGCGTTCTGGCAATTCTTCTGGGTAACCGATATAAGGCTTGATGACATTGAGTTTGACGATGGCCTTATCACGAGTTTCAGGAGTTAGCCAGTCATTTTTAGCCAAGCGTTCCTTATAGACATCAATCATGGTTGCCACTTTTTTCTCCACATCTGCCTTGGCCTCTGGAGAGAATTTTTCATGGGCATACCAGAGACCCAAGGCTTGTTTGAAAGGACCTTGTGCTAGCTGGTAGGCTGCCTTGACCTTATCTTTGGCTTCTGGAACTCCTGAAAGCGCACGGCTATAGGCACCTGATAGGACACGGATTTCTTCTGTTAAATAGCTGGTAGAGAGATTAACAACACTTAAAATTAAGGTTGCCTTGAGGAGAGGCCAAGCTTCTTCACTATAGAATTGGTCTGCTGCTTGCCAGAAACGTTCCTCGTCTACGATAACCTTGTCTGGTACTTGGCCAAGAATGGCTTGGAAGAAGTCATCCAAAGGTAGGGCAGGCGCAAATTTCTTGAAATCTTCGTAATCATATGGATGGTAGAGTTTAGCATATTCCGAACTTTCTTCATTAGAAAGCACCACTGCCGCAACTCGACGGTCCAATTCAAGTCTTTTCTCAAGCAAGTCTTCAATTTCTGCATCAGAGAAATCATAAGCCTTGAGGAGATTTGCGCTGGTTTCTTTCCAAAGAGTCAAAAGCTCTTCGCGCTGAGGATGGTCTTCTGCATAGTAGGTCGTATCTGGCAAAATCGTGCTTGGAGCGCTGGCCCATAGAACATTGATTCTTGCATCCATAAAGTCTGGCGATACACCAAAAGGAAGGAAGTTAGGTTTTCCTGCAAGCTCAAACTCTGCTAGTCTAGCTGTAAAATCCGCAAAAGTCTCCAATTCTTGGAATTCTTTAAGGAGTGGTAAGACAGGTGTGATACCGTCAGCTTCTCTCTTGTCAAAATCACGAACTAGGTGATGGTATTTGACAAAATTTTCTAAAATAGCATCCTCAGGCACTTCTTCTCCTGCCAACCACTTGTCTGTTGTCGCCAACATCAGGTCTTCAATTTCCTGGTCTAAATCAACAAAACCTCCCGTTTGAGACTTATCTGCTGGGATTTCAGCTGTTTTCTGCCATTCTCCATTGATAGCATCATAAAAATCATCTTGATAACGTGTCATCTTGTTCTCGCTTTCATTTTTTTAAGTTATTGCTAGCTTAACAAAAATTACCTGGGAATGCAATTAAAAATGAACTTTCCTTTTCTTTCATTTTTCAGTTATTATTTTAAATTTTTCAAAAATTAACTTGACTTAATTTTTTTTTTAAGGTATATTAAGAGTCAGGAGGAATACAACTGTATGATACGTATCGAAAACCTCAGTGTCTCCTACAAAGAAACGTTGGCACTTAAGGATATTTCACTAGTGCTCCAAGGACCAACAATTACAGGTATCATTGGTCCAAACGGTGCTGGAAAATCAACACTTTTAAAAGGTATGCTGGGAATTATCCCACATCAAGGTCAGGCATTTCTCGATGACAAGGAAGTAAAAAAATCCTTACACCGAATTGCCTATGTCGAACAAAAAATCAATATCGACTACAACTTTCCCATCAAGGTCAAGGAATGTGTCTCACTAGGACTATTTCCCTCTATTCCTCTCTTTCGTAGTTTAAATGCTAAACATTGGAAAAAAGTAGAGGAAGCCCTTGAAATCGTCGGTCTAGCTGACTACGCAGAACGGCAAATCAGTCAACTGTCTGGAGGTCAATTCCAGCGGGTATTGATTGCCAGATGTTTGGTTCAGGAAGCCGATTATATCCTCTTGGATGAACCTTTTGTTGGGATTGACTCTGTCAGTGAAGAAATCATCATGAATACGCTGAGAGATTTAAAAAAAGCTGGTAAGACGGTTCTCATCGTTCACCATGATCTCAGCAAGGTTTCCCACTACTTCGATCAAGTCTTACTTGTCAATCGAGAAGTGATTGCCTTTGGTCCGACCAAAGAAACCTTTACCGAAGCCAATCTCAAAGAAGCTTACGGTAATCGACTCTTTTTCAATGGAGGTGACCTATGATTGCAGAATTTATCGATGGATTGCAAAAATTCCATTTCTTACAAAATGCCTTGATAACAGCTATTGTCGTTGGGATCGTAGCTGGAGCTGTGGGATGTTTCATCATCCTACGCGGGATGTCACTTATGGGAGATGCCATTTCACATGCTGTCTTACCAGGTGTAGCCCTCTCCTTTATCTTGGGCCTTGACTTCTTTATCGGAGCCATTGTCTTTGGACTGCTAGCTGCTATCATCATTACCTACATCAAGGGAAACTCGATTATCAAAAGCGATACCGCCATCGGCATTACCTTTTCTTCTTTCTTAGCCCTCGGTATCATCTTGATTAGTGTCGCTAAAAGTTCAACTGACCTTTTCCATATCCTTTTTGGTAATATCCTAGCCGTCCAAGATACGGATATGTTTATTACTATGGGTGTTGGGGCAGTCATTCTCTTGTTAATCTGGATTTTCTTCAAGCAACTCTTGATCACTTCCTTTGATGAACTCTTGGCCAAGGCCATGGGAATGCCTGTCAATTTCTATCACTACCTTCTCATGGTACTCCTGACTCTCGTGTCTGTGACAGCCATGCAAAGTGTCGGAACTATCCTGATTGTAGCCATGCTGATTACCCCAGCTGCAACTGCTTATCTTTATGCTAATAGCCTGAAAAGCATGATTTTCCTTTCCTCAACCTTTGGAGCTACAGCTTCAGTTTTGGGACTCTTTATCGGTTATAGCTTTAACGTTGCGGCAGGTTCTAGTATCGTGCTTACAGCCGCTAGTTTCTTTCTCATTAGCTTCTTTATCGCTCCAAAACAACGATATTTGAAACTAAAAAATAAACATTTGTTAAAATAAGGGGTAAAGCCCCAATAAATTGGAGGATCTAATGAAAAAATTAGGTACATTGTTGGTTCTTTTTCTTTCCGCCATTGTTCTCGTAGCATGTGCTAGCGGAAAAAAAGATGCAGCTTCTGGTCAAAAACTAAAAGTTGTTGCTACAAACTCTATCATCGCTGATATTACTAAAAATATTGCTGGTGACAAGATTGATCTTCACAGTATCGTTCCTGTTGGTCAAGACCCACACGAATACGAACCACTACCTGAAGATGTTAAGAAAACTTCTCAAGCTGATTTGATTTTCTATAACGGTATCAACCTTGAAACAGGTGGCAATGCTTGGTTTACAAAATTGGTAGAAAATGCCAAGAAAACTGAAAACAAAGACTACTTTGCAGTCAGCGAAGGCGTTGATGTTATCTACCTTGAAGGCCAAAACGAAAAAGGCAAAGAAGACCCACACGCTTGGCTTAACCTTGAGAATGGAATGATTTTTGCTAAAAACATCGCCAAACAATTGAGCGCTAAAGACCCTAGCAACAAGGAATTCTACGAAAAAAATCTCAAAGAATATACTGATAAGCTAGACAAACTTGACAAGGAAGCTAAGGAGAAATTTAACAACATCCCTGCTGAGAAAAAACTCATTGTAACTAGTGAAGGATGTTTCAAATACTTCTCTAAAGCCTATGGTGTCCCAAGTGCCTATATCTGGGAAATCAACACTGAAGAAGAAGGAACACCTGACCAAATCAAGACCTTGGTTGAGAAACTTCGCCAAACAAAAACTCCTTCCCTCTTTGTAGAATCAAGTGTGGATGACCGTCCAATGAAAACTGTTTCTCAAGACACAAACATTCCAATCTATGCACAAATCTTTACTGACTCTATCGCAGAACAAGGTAAAGAAGGCGACAGCTACTACAACATGATGAAATACAATCTTGATAAGATTGCTGAAGGATTAGCAAAATAATACTCTTCGAAAATCTCTTCAAACCACGTCAGCTTTATCTGCAACCTCAAAGCGGTGCTTTGAGCAACCTGCGGCTAGCTTCCTAGTTTGCTCTTTGATTTTCATTAAGTATAAGCCTCTGAAAAACGTCATTCTTTTTCGAATTGGCGTTTTTTCTATTCCCATATTTCCGGTCAAATAATTGGAAAATTCTAGCTTTTTCAGCTAAAATGGAAGAAAAAAGATTGGAGTATCCTATGGTAACTTTCCTTGGAAATCCTGTTAGCTTTACAGGTAAACAACTACAAGTCGGCGACAAGGCACTTGATTTTTCACTCACTACAACAGATCTTTCTAAAAAATCTCTGGCTGATTTTGATGGAAAGAAAAAAGTCTTGAGTGTCGTGCCTTCTATCGATACAGGCATCTGCTCAACTCAAACGCGTCGTTTTAATGAAGAACTGGCTGGACTGGATAATACGGTTGTCTTGACTGTTTCCATGGACCTCCCTTTTGCCCAAAAACGTTGGTGTGGTGCTGAAGGTATTGAAAATGCCATCATGCTCTCAGACTATTTCGACCATT
The DNA here is from genome assembly GCF_027497975.1 of Streptococcus sp. SM5. Classification (NCBI taxonomy): domain Bacteria; kingdom Bacillati; phylum Bacillota; class Bacilli; order Lactobacillales; family Streptococcaceae; genus Streptococcus; species Streptococcus sp. SM5. Next base: position 13,775 of record NZ_JAJNSC010000017.1, read on the forward strand.
CCTTTGGACGTGATTATGCCCTCTTAATCAATGAGTGGCACTTATTGGCACGCGCAGTCTTTGTCCTCGATACTGACAATACTATTCGCTACGTTGAATACGTGGACAATATCAACTCTGAACCAAACTTCGAAGCCGCAATTGCAGCTGCTAAAGAACTAAATTAGAAGCCATTGTGGCAGATAGCTAGAGAAATCTAGCTTTTTTTGATATACTAGATAAAGATATTAGACAAGAGGAAACGAATGACCCCGAATAAAGAAGATTATCTAAAGTGTATTTATGAAATTGGCATAGATTTGCATAAGATTACCAACAAGGAAATTGCGGCTCGTATGCAAGTCTCTCCCCCTGCCGTAACTGAAATGATTAAACGGATGAAGAGCGAAAATCTCATCCTCAAGGACAAGGAATGCGGCTATCTACTAACTGACATCGGCCTCAAACTGGTCTCTGAGCTCTATCGTAAGCACCGTTTGATTGAAGTTTTTCTAGTCCATCATTTAGACTATACGAGTGACCAGATTCACGAGGAAGCTGAAGTCTTGGAACACACTGTCTCTGATTTATTCGTGGAGAGACTAGAAAAATTACTTGGATTCCCCAAGACCTGCCCTCACGGAGGAACTATTCCTGCCAAGGGAGAACTCTTAGTTGAAATCAATAACCTGCCACTAGCTGACATCAAGGAAGCTGGTGCCTACCGCCTGACTCGGGTGCACGATAGTTTTGACATTCTCCATTATCTGGACAAGCACTCACTTCACATCGGTGACCAACTCCAAGTCCAGCAGTTTGATGGCTTTAGCAATACCTTCACTATCCTCAGTAAAAACGAGGATTTACAAGTAAGTATGGACATTGCCAAACAACTCTATGTCGAAAAAATCGACTAATTTCTCAAGCACCCTACCAACCCTGAAAGTTTTATTTTCAGGGTTTTATTTCTATCATTTGATTTTACTTTCATTTAGTTGTAGAATATTTGTAAAAAAAAAGAAAGATAGTTTAACCTATGAAAAAATCACTAAAAATTTTTGCGACATCCAAATGGTTTGACCTCTTCGGGGTTGCTTTGGTCGTTGGGATTGCGATTGCATCTGGTTACCTCAACTCCCGCCTCGATAAATTTGTAGACTGGGGACCATGGACAGCACTTGTACCCTTTGGATTGATTTCCGTAACCAACGTTGGGATTTCCATGTTATCCACTCGTTTCACGGGAAAATTAAGCAAATGGGGAAATTACTTTGGTATTGTTAATACCATTTTGTCCGGTGCTATTGATTATATCCTTGGAAATAAGGCAGCTATCATTACCTATCCCGTCACCTTCCTCATTTATACCTTTGCTATTAAGAAATGGGAAGCTTCGCAAGAAGGCAGACCCAACCAAATGAGCCAAAAACAGGTAAAATTAGCGGCCATCATCATTTCAATCATCGCCTTCCTCTTTGCCTTTGCGACCAACTATATCGGCTATGGTGGCAAGATGAATCTCCTTGCCTACGTAACAACTATTGCCTTTGCACTGTCCCTCATTGCCAATGCTTTTAACGCATTGAAACTAACAACACAGTGGGGCTTCTGGTTGATTTACAATTTCGTTCAGCTGACAAAAGCTGGTATTCAAGGAAACTTTGCCAATATCGGAAAATACATCTTTTATATCCTCAATGCAATCGGAGCTTTATTTGTCTGGAATGATGAAGAAGTTAGGTAATAGAAGAAAACTTAAATAAAAAAACAAGTCGACTTAAGAGAATCTCCCTTCTGCTATTTTTATCATTTCACTTGTAACTCCCATTCTTTTGGAGTAGAATGAAGCTAGATAAAAGAGGGAGGTCATCTTATGAAAAATCTCTTTAGACTCCATTTCGTAGCAATTGCAGTTATCGATTTGCTACTATTGGCATTTTTTAGCAAAAGACCCGAGACATCTTTGGACTGGCTCTTGCTCTCTGGTTTTATTTTCCTCCTTGCTCAGAGTCTACTACTATTTCGCTTGGTCGTCCGACTCAAACATCAATTCGCTGAGATTTATCCTCAAATCAATAAAAAGATTCGCTTCTACTATTTAGGGGTTCTCTCCATTGATTTTCTATTTTTTGTCCTCTTAGCCTTCATTAGTTCTCAGCGTTTTTACTCTCTTATGCCAATCATCACTGCTTGCCATTCTACTTTATATTATATGACGGCTGACTACCTAAGAGAACACTATCCAGACTTTTACGACAAACATATCTCTTTATGGAAGTGTCTCTAAGGAAAAGGAGGTTTTAGCATGAAAAAAATCATCTCCATCAAAACCATTCAACTCCTTATCATAGATGGAATTATGCTTGCACTTTTGACATTTAAAGGGGGGCTTACTTGGGACTGGATTTTGATTTATAGCGGTTGGCTCATTTTCTTTCATCCTGTGCTATTGACCTATCTTTCCAACCAACTTTGTGACCACTTTAGTCAACTCTATTCCCAGATTAGACTCAGATTCTGGCGTTTTGCCTTACAAATCATTCTATGGGATATCTTGATAATTCTCTCCTTGATATGTTTAAGTGGTATGCCACTTTTCCTTCAGGGAACTCTCCTAATCTTAGGACACCTCATCTTCTCCTACCGCATAATCCAAAGCCTGAAAAGAGATTTCCCCAAGGCATATCAGGAACCGATTTCATTTTGGAGTATTTTGTGATAGATAAGAAAAACCAAGCCGACTGGGCTTGGTCTTTCTTATCTATTTTTAGTATCAAGGATAATGGTAACTGGACCGTCATTGACCAGTTCAACCTGCATATCCGCTCCAAAGATGCCTGTCTGAACGGGTACTTCTTGCGCTAATTTTTTATTGAATGCATCATAGAAGTCTGATGCCATATCAGGCTTGGCTGCACCTGTAAAGGCTGGACGATTGCCTTTCTTAGTATCCGCAAAGAGGGTAAACTGAGAAATAGAGAGGATTTCTCCTTCAATATCTTTGACAGACAGGTTCATCTTGCCTTCTGCGTCTGAAAAAATCCGCATGTTGACAAGCTTTCTCACAGCATAGTCCAAATCTTCCTCTTGGTCCTCTGGTCCAACACCAACCAGCAATAGGAGCCCCTGATTGATTTTTCCCTGAACCTGACCTTCGATACTCACTTGGGCTTTTTTAACCCGTTGGATAATGATTTTCATAATAGCCTTTCTAGTAAGAGCTAGGACAATTAGCCATTGGTTCGTTTGACAGAATAAACTTCTGGCACACTCTTAATCTTGTCCACGACCGTGGTCAGCGTCGAGAGATTGGCAATGCCAAAGGACACATGGATATTAGCAAACTTCATATCCTTGGTTGGTTGAGCATTGACCGTTGAAATATTCTTGGTTGTGTTTGAAAGAACTTGCAGTACATCGTTCAACAGTCCTGTACGGTTGAGGCCATAAATATCGATATGAGCCATATACTCCTTATTTGAGCTAGAATACTGGTCTTCCCACTCCACATCAAGGAGACGTTGCTCGTAGTTTTCTTGGGCACGCAGGTTCATACAATCCACACGGTGAATAGCTACACCACGACCCTTGGTAATATAACCAACAATATCGTCACCAGGAACAGGATTACAACACTTAGCAATCCGCACTAAGAGGCCTGATGCACCTTCAATGACCACACCACCCTCATGCTTTACCTTGAGGGTTTCTTTATTTTCAACCTTGATCTCGCCACCTTTGACAAGTTCTTCTGCTTCAGCCTTGGCCTTGGCACGTTCTTCCTCACGGCGTTCCTTTTCAGTCAGACGGTTAAAGACGGTAATAGCACCGATTTCTCCAAAACCAATGGCCGCAAAAAGGGATTCTTCTGTCTTGTAGCTAGTCTTTTGCAAAACTTGGTCCATGTGACGCTTGTCCATGAATTTATTAGCTACATAGCCGTTTTCTTGGAACTGAGCCATCAGCATTTCACGACCCTTGTTGACAGACAATTCCTTATCTTGATTTTTAAAGAACTGACGAATCTTGTTACGCGCCTTGCTGGTCTTGACCATATTGAGCCAGTCACGGCTTGGCCCAAATGAGTTGGGGTTGGTGACAATTTCAACCTGATCCCCTGTCTTGAGCTTGGTTGTCAGTGGAACCATACGACCATTGACCTTGGCACCCGTCGCTTTCTCCCCAACTTTTGTATGGATTTCATAGGCAAAGTCAATCGGTCCTGAATCTTTTGGAAGGGAACGGACAGCTCCATCTGGGGTAAAGACGTAAATCTCCTCAGCCAGATAGTTTTCCTTCACAGAGTCCACAAATTCCTTGGCATCATCAGCCTGGTCTTGGAGCTCCATCATCTCCTTGATCCAGTTCATCCCGATAGCTGATTCCTTGCTGTTAACCTGCCCCTTGATGCCCTTCTTATAAGCCCAGTGAGCTGCAACCCCGTACTCAGCGACCTCGTGCATTTCCTTGGTCCGAATCTGGAATTCAATCGGCCCTTTTGGCCCATAGACAGTCGTATGGATAGACTGATAACCATTGGCCTTGCGGTTAGCGATATAGTCTTTGAAACGACCTGGCATTGGTTTCCAAAGCTCATGTACATAACCAAGCATGGCATAAACATCACTTTGGGTATCTAAAATACAGCGAATGGCAATCAGGTCATAGATTTCCTCAAACCGTTTTCTCTTGTCCTGCATTTTGCGGAAAATCGAGTAAATATGCTTGGGGCGACCGTAAATCTTCCCTTTCAAGTGACGATCCGTCGTATATTCCTCTAATTTTGTAACTACCTCATCCACCAAGGCTTCACGCTCTCTGCGTTTTTCCTTCATCATATGGGTAATCTTGTAAAACTCCGTTGGATTAAGATAACGGAAAGATAGGTCTTCCAATTCCCATTTAACGCTAGAAATCCCCAGACGGTGGGCAAGCGGCGCATAGATTTCCATAGTTTCTTTGGAAATACGCTCCTGCTTGTCTTTTCGAAGATGTTTCAGGGTCCGCATATTGTGTAAGCGGTCAGACAGTTTGACCAAGATAACGCGGATGTCCTCAGACATGGCCATGAGCATCTTGCGATGATTTTCAGCCAACTGCTCCTCGATCGATTTGTACTCTACCTTACCGAGCTTGGTAACCCCATCTACGATTACCCGCACATCAGGACCAAACTCTCTTTCCAAATCATCCAGAGTCGCTTCTGTATCTTCTACCACGTCATGCAAGAAACCACAAGCTACCGTTACAGCATCCAGCTTGAGCTTAGCTAAAATACCTGCCACTTGGATAGGGTGAATAATATAAGGCTCACCTGATTTGCGATATTGACCACTATGGCAATCCACCGCATAGACCAAGGCCTTATGGACAAAATGGACATCCTCTTCCGTCAAATATTCTTTGGTTAAAGCGACAACTTCTTCGCCTGTTAAATTCACTTCTTTTGGCATCTCTACTCTCCAATTCTTCCTACCATTTTATCACTTTTTTAAGAATATGAAAACTAGAAAATTCCCTCTCAATCAATCCACATCTCAAAAAACACTGCCAGATTTCTCTAGCAGTGTTTTAAGTTTCTTTTATCTTAGTAAACCGTTCTTTCAGTTTCTACATCGAAGAAGTGTGCTTTGTTCAAGTCAAATCCAAGTTCAACTGTTGCACCTGTTTGCAAGTAGTCACGAGCATCAACTTTGGCAACAAATTCATCTTTACCAACTTGGCAGTAAAGGTGAGATTCTGAACCAAGCAATTCTGATACTGAGATAGTAGCTTTGACAACTGATTCTGGGAATGTTTCAAGGAAAGCAGGTTCTGCATTCACGTCTTCTGGACGGATACCGAAGATCAATTCTTTACCTTCGTAGCCTTTTTCACGAAGAACTTTCAATGCGCCTTCTGGAACTTTCAAACGGAAACCGTCAGAAACAATTTCGCTACCAACTAATTTCACATTGATGAAGTTCATAGCTGGGCTTCCGATGAAGCCTGCTACGAATTTATTAACTGGGTTTTTGTAAACTTCTTGAGGAGTACCGATTTGTTCTACACGTCCGATAGTACCTGTACCAGCAGGATTCTTAGTTGCTGACATGATAACGATACGGTCTGCCAGTGTCATCGCTTCTGTTTGGTCATGAGTTACGTAGATAGTTGTAGCTCCGATACGACGGTGGATTTTAGCGATTTCAGCACGCATAGATACACGAAGTTTTGCATCCAAGTTTGACAAAGGTTCGTCCATCAAGAATACTTTTGCATCACGGACAATCGCACGACCCATGGCAACACGTTGACGTTGACCACCTGAAAGGTCAGCAGGTTTACGTTCCAAGAATTCTTTCAATCCAAGGATTTCAGCTGCTTCTTGCACACGTTTGTCGATGTCTTCTTTGCTGTATTTACGCAATTTCAAACCGAAAGCCATGTTGTCATAAACAGTCATGTGTGGGTAAAGAGCGTAGTTTTGGAATACCATGGCGATGTCACGGTCTTTTGGAGCGACGTCGTTGACAACCACGCCATCGATAGATGCAGTACCTTCTGTGATATCTTCAAGACCAGCAATCATACGAAGAGTTGTTGATTTACCACATCCTGAAGGACCTACGAAAACGATAAATTCTTTGTCTTTAATGTCCAAGTTGAAGTCTTCAACTGAATAGTGTTCGCTATTTGGATATTTTTTGTAAATATTTTTAAGATTCAATTCTACCATGAGGTGAACTCCTTTTGTCTTTTGATAGTTTTATTATAGATGAAAACGCTTTACTTTTCTATGGCAAGGTGACCAAAAAAATAAAAAAGTTCTGTGCAACTTGCACAAAACTTTAGAGAATATCTGGTAAAATCAATTGATAACACAGAGTAAGGTCGGTCAATTCCTTCAACTGAAGCCCTGTCAATTCTTCCCATTTATCAATCTTGTATTGAAGAGAATTACGGTGCAGATAGAGTTGCTGGGCTGTTTTTGTTAGAACAGCACTATTTTCCCAAAGAGAGAGAATGATTTCCTGAATCTGATCCTGCTCCAAAATCATCTGCTGCAAGCATTCCTTGATTGCTCTCAGGTTCACAAGTCTGTCCCCCATACTCCAAAGATAGAGTTGTGAAAAAGTGTGAACACCTTGGTGACCCTGACGCCACCAAGTCTTAAACAAATCCCGCTCCGCTTTAATCAAGTCTGATAGGGCTTGATGTCCTGTCTGAGACCAAATCTGGCCCAACATGATAGAGAGACGAAGTCCAAAGTCATACTCAACCGCTTCAATCGTATCACTTAAAATAGCTCGGACAGAGGTGTACTTATCTTGTTGAAGCACGAAAACATAATCCTGAGCTCCGACCTGAAGCACCGTCTGACAGTTGGGAAAAAGAGTCCGCATCATATCTAGCCAAGAAGCTAGATTTTCCTGCTGAAAATAGGAAAGATGACAATAAACCAACTGAATCTTTTTAAAAGTTTTCGGCGCCTGTCCCTTCCCCTCAATCAGATAGGGATACCAAGGATTGAGCGAACGAGCCTGCTCCTGCTGGGTCAAAAGGGCAACCAACTGCTTTTCACGCTCACTTAACCCAGCTTCCTCCAGCAAAATCCACTGCTGAGAAGCTAAAGGGAGGGTGAGATAGCCCTCTTTCTCTACTGGTTGGTCTGAAATCCAAGCTTCGGGAAACCAGTCTTGTAGTTCTTTTGACATCATATCCTAGCCCTCCACTTTTTGGATGCACCACGAAATCAAGCTCTCAAGACGTTCTAGATTAGCAGTCATATGGAGATAGCCCATGACGGCTTCAAAACCTGTGGACATACGGTAAGTCACTACATCAGCATTTTTAGCCTTGGTGTGGCTATTGGTATTGCGACCACGTTTGTAGATTTCTTCTTCTTTTTCCGTTAGAACTTGCTCCTCCAACATGAGGGCAATCAGGCGAGCTTGAGCCTTGGCTGAAACATACTTGGTCGCTTCTTGATGGAGTTTATTGGGTTTGGTCATGCCTTTGAGGATGAGGTGGCGGCGAATATACATGGAATAAACCGCATCTCCTTCAAAAGCTAGCGCAATCCCGTTAATGAGATTGACATCAATCACGTGTCCACCTCACTCCATCTTTGGTATCAAGGAGCTTAATTCCTTGAGCAGCCAATTGGTCACGGATTTGATCCGCTGTCGCAAAGTCACGATTTGCACGCGCTTCTTGACGTTTTTGGATCAAGTCTTCAATCTCTACATCCAAAACTTCCTCAACAAAGACAATTCCAAAGACTTCTAACATATCCGCAAGAGCTTGCTTAACACTTGCATCATAATTGCCAGAGTTAATCCACTTGGCCATTTCAAAGACTACTGTAATACCGTTGGCAGAGTTGAAATCCTCATCCATAGCCGCTACAAACTTATCTTTAAAGGATTGTAACTCTTGGGCGTCCACATTTCCTGTAAAAGGTTGCTCGTAAGTATTCTTCAGATACTTAAGATTAGTCTCTGCATCGCGCACCGCTTTTTCCGTAAAGTTGATTGGCTTGCGGTAGTGTTGAGTCGCAAAGAAGAAACGGAGTACTTGGCCATCGAGCGTTTTGAGAGCATCATGAACAGTGATAAAGTTCCCCAAGGACTTGGACATCTTGACATTGTCAATATTGACAAAGCCATTGTGCATCCAGTAGTTGGCAAAAGTCTTACCTGTTTTGGCTTCTGACTGGGCAATTTCATTGGTGTGATGCGGAAACTCCAGATCGGCTCCACCACCGTGGATATCAATGGTATCTCCCAAAATCTCTGTCGACATGACTGAACACTCGATGTGCCAGCCCGGACGACCAGGTCCCCAAGGACTGTCCCAAGAAATCTCGCCTGATTTGGCAGATTTCCAGAGGGCAAAGTCTACAGGATTTTCCTTACGAGCTGTTTCTTCATCGGTACGACCTGAAGCACCTAGCTCCAAATCTTCCAAGGTTTTATTGGCCAACTTGGCATAGTTATGAGATTTTTCCACACGGAAATAGACATCTCCTTGGCTCTCATAAGCAAAGCCTTTTTCAATCAAATCTTCCACAAAGCGGATAATGTCAGCCATAAACTCCACCACACGCGGATGGCGAGTCGCAGGTTTGACGCCCAAGGCCGTCACATCCTCACGAAAGGCAGCGATGTACTTGTCTGCAACCTCCTGAGGCGTGATTCCTTCTTCCTTGGCACGGTTGATAATCTTATCATCCACATCCGTAAAATTGGAAATATAGGCAACATCATAACCACGGTATTCAAAATAACGACGAATGGTATCAAAAGCCACCGTTGAACGAGCATTCCCCACGTGAATATAGTTGTACACCGTTGGCCCACAGACATACATCTTAACCTTACCGTCCTCAATCGGTATAAATTCTCGCAAATCACGAGACATGGTGTCATAGATTTTAATCATAAAACATAGTCAGGAAATCCAAAATTCAAGAACAGTTAGTTTCATCACTAAGAGTTCAATTCAATTTCAGTCCGAATCTCTCTACACTTCGGAATCCCTTGCTCCTTTCTCATTCAGATAAACCACCTGGGTCTGTTTGACAAAGCCAATTTTTTCATACAAGCGCTTGGCACCTACATTGCTGTCCTCTACTGCAATCTGAAATTCCTTGTCATTTTGCTCAATTAGTTGGTTGACAAGGGATTTTGCTAAGTAGCTTCCATAGCCTTTCCCACGTTCAAGTTCTGATATTGCTAAACCGTAGAAGTAATTCGTATTAGTCGATAAATCTACCGTGCAAGTTCCAATAATCTGACCGTCTTTTAACAAAATATATAAGCGACTTTCTAGATCCTTCAGAGCTTCAGCGACATATCTATCCACAATCTCTCTAGATTCATGATCTTCTGAGAATGCCTGAAATTTTAACTGACTAATTTGATCCTGATACGAACTATCTGCTAACAAAACTTCAAGATTGGAAACATTTGCTAACGGATAAGGTTTTCTATCCTTACCTAACCAAGTTTCTGTCTCTTCATCCTCGACCAATCCCCAGTTGCTAACAAAATCAGGATGGCGATCTAGAAAAACACGCTCTGTCTGAAAAGTGACTGAATGAATCGGAAAAGAAGCTGTTTCTCTCTCAAAACTAGTAAACAATGCACGCGCAATTCCCTGACGGCGATGATCTGGATGAACCAGTATCGTCACTTCCACATCTTGGTCATCTGCATAGACAGTTAATAAACCAACAAGTTCGCCTTTTTCATAATAAAGGAAAAAGGCGGGCATGTTTGGGTCAAAATTAAGCATGTTAGATAGATAGGGAGCACGATAGGTACCGTCATAGTTTTGGCAACAGTTAATTAGTTTTTTCGCCTCAGATAGCTCCTCTTGGCTTAACTTGTTTCTTGCTTGAATCATATAGGTACCCTCTACAACCCCGACGATCTGTGACTGGCTTCTTTAGCCTGCTCGAGTTTATTGACGTAGTACTCTCGTTTTTCTTCAACTTCGTGGATAGTCGGTTCATCCTTCTGTCCATGAACTCGGACAATCTTGGCCGGAATACCGACAACCGTCACATCACTAGGTACATCTGCTACGACAACTGCTGCAGCACCGACCTTGGCATTTGCACCAATTTCTACAGGACCAATGACTTGGGCATGTGCTGATATAAGGGCACCCTGACGAACGGTCGGATGGCGTTTGCCACAGTCTTTCCCTGTTCCCCCAAGAGTCACCCCATGATAGAGAAGAACGCCTTTTTCAACAATCGCTGTTTCTCCAATCACCAAGCCTGAACCGTGGTCGATAAAGACACCTGAATCGATCTGAGCACCTGGATGAATCTCAATCTGAGTCCAAAAGCGCCAAAACTGACTGTGCATACGAGCCAAGAGTTTGAAGCCATGCTTCCAGAGAAAATGCGAAAGACGGTGGGCCGCCAAGGCCTTGACACCTGGATAAGTCAGCAAAACCTCCAAAGTGGTGCGGGCCGCTGGATCATTTTCTTTTACGATATCAATGGTTTCGCGCCACCATCCCATACATTTCTCCTTTTCTTATTCTGAATCTTTTGGTGTTTCTGTAATTTCTTTCTTAGGTTTGTGATCCTTGTGATGACGTGGGCGGTAAGGACGCTCTGATTTTTCACCTTTTTCATCACGTTCAGGTTTTGGAGGACGAGGAAGAAGGGCTTTCATAGAAGCATCCACACGTCCTTTTTCATCAATCTTGATAACCTTAACATCAACTTCATCCCCGATTGCTACCAAGTCTTCGACATTATTGGTACGCGTCCAAGCCATCTCAGAGATATGAACAAGGGCATCTGTCTTATCAAAGAGGTTGACAAAGGCACCAAATTTCTCGATACGAACGACTTTAGCACGGTAAACTTCATCCACTTTGGCTTCACGGACCAAACCAGCAATAATCTCTTTAGCACGATTAATGGCATCTTGATCGCTAGAGTAGATAGACACATTTCCTTCTTCATCGATATCAATCTTAACGCCTGTTTCAGCGATAATCTTGTCAATGGTTTCTCCACCCTTACCGATGACAATCTTAATCTTGTCCACATCAATCTTGATGGTATCAATTTTCGGAGCAGTTGGAGCCAATTCTGGACGAACTTCTGGAATGGTTGCTTCAATCACATCAAGGATTTCAAAACGAGCTTTCTTGGCTTGGGCAAGGGCTTCAGTCAAGATTTCTGCAGTGATCCCTTGGATCTTGATATCCATTTGAAGGGCTGTAATCCCGTCACGAGTTCCTGCAACCTTGAAGTCCATGTCTCCAAAGTGATCTTCCAAACCTTGGATATCTGTCAAGACTGTATAGTTGTTTCCATCTGAAATAAGACCCATGGCAATTCCTGCTACTGGCGCCTTGATTGGCACACCACCAGCCATAAGGGCAAGCGTTCCCGCACAGATAGAAGCCTGAGATGAAGAACCATTTGATTCCAAGACCTCAGCTACCAAACGGATAGCATATGGGAATTCTTCCAAACTTGGCAAGACTTGAGCAAGAGCACGCTCACCAAGAGCACCGTGACCGATTTCACGACGACCAGGTGCACCGTAGCGTCCAGTTTCCCCTACAGAGTATTGAGGGAAGTTATAATGGTGCATAAAGCGTTTCTTATACTCTGGATCCAAACCATCAATGATTTGAGTTTCACCCATCGGAGCCAAGGTCAAGACTGAAAGGGCCTGAGTTTGCCCACGAGTGAAGAGACCTGAACCGTGCACACGAGGAAGGAAGTCAACAACCGCATCCAAAGGACGGATTTCATCGACCTTACGACCATCAGGACGAATCTTGTCTTCTGTAATCAAGCGGCGCACTTCTGCGTGTTCCATTTGTTCCAAGATTTCAGCCACATCACGCATGATACGATCAAATTCTTCGTGGTCTGCATATTTTTCTTCATACACAGCAGTAACTTGGTCCTTAACTGCTTGAGTTGCAGCTTCACGAGCCAATTTTTCTTCTACTTGAACTGCCTTTTGGAGGTCACTGTTGTAGGCTGCGATAATTTCAGCCTGCAATTCAGCATCCACATGAAGCAATTCTACTTCTGCTTTTTCCTTACCAACTGCTGCAACGATTTCTTCTTGGAAGGCAATCAATTCTTTGACTGCTTCGTGCCCTTTAAGGAGGGCTTCCAGCATGATTTCTTCTGACAATTCTTTAGCACCAGACTCTACCATGTTGATGGCGTGTTTGGTACCAGCTACTGTCAATTCAAGGAGCGATTGCTCTGCTTGTTCTTGCGTAGGGTTGATGATGATTTGACCATCTACATAGCCCACTTGTACCCCAGCAATTGGTCCGTCAAATGGAATATCTGAAATAGACAATGCTAATGATGAACCAAACATAGCTGCCATTGGTGCAGAGGCATTTTCATCATAAGAAAGCACTGTGTTAATCACTTGCACTTCATTACGGAAACCTTCCGCAAACATAGGACGGATTGGACGGTCAATCAAACGCGCTGTCAATGTCGCATCCGTTGAAGGACGTCCTTCACGTTTCATAAAGCCACCAGGAAACTTCCCAGCCGCATACATTTTTTCTTCGTAGTTGACTTGAAGAGGGAAGAAATCTCCAGTTGCCATTTTCTTAGACATAACGGCAGCAGTCAAGACAGTTGACTCACCGTAACGTACAACAACTGCACCATTTGCTTGCTTAGCAACCTGACCAGTCTCTACAATTAACTCACGACCCGCAAAAGTCGTTTGAAACACTTGTTTTGTCATTTTAATCCCCTTTGGATTGATGAAATTATACGCCTTGCCTACAAAGATCAAGATACTAAGGACGTCAAAAGCAAAGTAAAAATAGGAAACTGACGAAGTCTTCGATGAAGACAAGACAGTTTATCTTTTTTACACAGCTTTTCGGCCGGGTTCAATTATACAAGATAGCATTCGATTTCCTAGTGTGCGATGCACACTAGGAAATCTATCTTTTTCACTAGGGATTTAGCCCGTGTTCAACTATTTAGATACTTTGAAAAGTTTAAAAATATTATTCTTTAGTATTTTTCCTTTTTATAGCAGATTTGAATAGTTAAAAACCTGTTTATACCCTCATCTTTGTATCAAGTACGTACAGAGTCTATTTTATCATATTTCTCTTAAAAAGTGCGGTCTTTACCATTAAAAAGGAACCATTCCCCTCACCTGAGAAGAATGGTTTGCTTTTTATTATCCTAGAGACTGGTGATTAAACAAAGCATGTGTTGCTTGGTGGATGTATTTTGCTGTTTCTGCATTGTTCATAGTGTAGAGATGCACTCCAGCAACATCTTGAGTTACCAAGTCCACGATTTGGTCCACTGCATAGGCAAGTCCTGCTGCTCTGAGCGACTCAGGGTCATGCTCATACTTGTCTAAGATAGCTTTAAATTTACGTGGAATATGGATATTCTCACAAGTCTTCAAGAGACGGAGAGCCTGATTTCGATTCAGAATTGGCATAATCCCTGCATGAATAGGAACATCAATCCCAGCCAAGATGCACTTGTCTTGGAAATCATAGAAGCGCTCATTGTCAAAGAAAAGCTGAGTTACGAGGCTGGAACAGCCTGCATCCACTTTCTTCTTAAGATTTTGAATATCTGAAATCTGATTTGGTGAATCTGGATGCCCTTCTGGATAGCATGCTCCGATAATATCAAAGTGAGGAGCTTGTTCCTTGATGAACTCAATCAAGTCAGTTGCGTAGCGGAAATCCTTTTGTGGCTCCACATCTGGAATAATATCCCCACGAAGAGCCAAGATTTTCTGCACGCCAACCTTGTCCAAGTCCGCAATGGTTTCAGCCACCTTGTCCTTAGTCAAATAGATGGCTGGCAAGTGAGCAATAGTCGGAATCGCCAAGTCATTTTGGATAAAGTCAGCCAAGCGAACCGTCGTTTCCTTGATATTAAACTTATTATTGCTGGCAGTTACACTAATAAAGTGGGGAGCCAACTCCTGCATATCTTGAAGAGCAGAAATAATTTTATCATTACCCACGGCTGGGTTTGGAGGGAACACTTCAAATGAGAGTGACGGTGTTTGGCGTGACATAGTCCTTATCCTTTTCTTTTTGATTTCATTTTGAACAACCGTTATAGGGAGAAATCTAATCTTACAATTTCTCACGCGCAGCTTTAGCTGCTTCAACAAGGCGGATCAAGCTTTCTTTTGTTTCTGGAATACCACGTGTTTTCAAACCACAGTCAGGGTTGATCCAAACTTTCTTGCTTGGCACTTTAGCAAGAATGGCTTCGATAGTATTATCGATTTCGCCTTCGTTCGGCACACGAGGTGAGTGGATATCGTAAACCCCAGGTCCCACTTCAGTTTGGAAGTTTTTCGCTTTGAGTTCGTCCAAGATTTCAAGGTTTGAACGGCTAGCTTCAAAGGAAATAACGTCCGCATCCATGTTGTCGATAGCTGGGATGATATCTGTAAATTCTGAGTAACACATGTGAGTGTGGATTTGTGTGTCTGGCGCTACTGTTGAGTGTACCAAGCGGAAGGCAGGAATTGCCCAGTCAAGGTAGTCTTCGTACCAGTCGCTACGACGGAGTGGCAATTTTTCACGAAGAGCAGCCTCGTCGATTTGGATGATTTTCACACCAGCAGCTTCAAGGTCAAGCACTTCATCCTTGATAGCAAGGGCGATTTGAAGAGTAGAATCCTTGATAGAGATGTCTTCACGTGGGAATGACCAGTTGAGGATGGTAACAGGTCCAGTCAACATACCTTTAACAGGTTTGTTTGTACGGCTTTGTGCATAGCTAGACCATTTAACAGTGATAGGGTTAAGACGAGTGACATCACCCCAGATGATTGGTGGTTTAACTCCACGCATACCGTATGATTGTACCCAACCATTTTTAGAGAAGAGGTAACCTGACAAGTTTTGACCGAAGTACTCAACCATGTCATTACGCTCAAATTCACCGTGAACAAGGACATCAAAGTCGATATCTTCTTGCCATTTGATCCATTCATCGATCGTTTCAGCAAGGAAAGCATCGTACTCTTCTTGAGACAATTCACCTTTACGGTAAGCCAAACGTTTAGCACGAACTTCTTTAGTTTGAGGGAATGAACCGATCGTTGTTGTTGGAAGAGCTGGAAGTTTGAAAGCTTCTTCCTGGATAGCTTCACGTTCTGCAAAGGCTGGCAAACGAGTGTAGTCTGCGTCTGTCAAGCCAGCGATACGCGCACGAAGTTCCGCATTTTCACCAACACGCTCAGTCGCAAAGAGTTCTTTGTTAGCTGCAAGTGCTTCTTCACCTTGACCATTGCGGATAGCATCCAAATCACGAATCTCATCCAATTTTTCAACTGCAAAGGCAAAGTGGTTCAAGATTGCTGGTTCAAATTCTTCATTAGCAGTTGTAAATGGCACATGAAGAAGTGAGCATGAGCTTGTCAATACAATGTTTTCAGCTGGGATTTGCTCAAGAACGGCCAAGCTCTTTTCGTAGTTGTTGCGCCAGATGTTTTTACCATTGACAATACCTGCATAAAGAGTCTTGTCAGCTGGGAAACCACCTTTAACCAATTCAAGAGTTTTCTTACCTTCAACGAAGTCAAGACCGATAGCATCTACTGGCAAGTTTACAAGGTCAGCGTAAACGTCACGAACATCTCCGAAGTAAGTTTGAAGCAAGACTTCAAGACCTTTTTTGTCAGCCAAAAGCTTGTTGTAGAGGTTCAAGAAGAGAGCTTTTTCTTCAGATGTCAAATCTTTTACAAGAGCAGCTTCGTCGAGTTGGATACGAGTCGCACCAAGTTCAGCCAATTTAGCAAAAACGTCTTGGTAAGCAGCCACTAAGCTGTCTACGAAGTCTTCTGCTTTCACGCCTTCTTCAAAGTCTGACAATTGAAGGAAAGTGAATGGACCTACAAGAACTGGACGAGTGTTCAATCCAAGTTCTTTGGCTTCTTGGAACTCATCAAAGATTTTGTGACCTGCAAGTTTGACTTGAGTGTCTTTTTCAAATTTAGGAACGATGTAGTGGTAGTTGGTGTTGAACCATTTCTTCATTGGAAGGGCGCGAACGTCTCCTTTTTCTCCTTGGTAACCACGACCCAAAGCGAAGTAGCGCTCAAGGTCAGACAAGTCCAAGTTTTGAACTGAAGCAGGTACCACGTTGAAAAGGAAAGCTGCATCTAGGAAGTTGTCATAGTGAGAAAAGTCATTTGATGGGATTTCAGTGATGCCTTTTTCTTTGACAATGTTCCAGTGTTTAGCACGCAAGTCTTTTGCGGCTGCCAAGAGTTCTTCTTCTGAGATTTCTTTTCTAAAGTATTTTTCAGTTGTAAATTTTAATTCGCGGAATTCGCCCAAACGAGGGAAACCGATGATTGTAGTTGACATGATGTGTCCTCCAAAATTTGTTGTTGAAACTATCTTAACAGAAAAGAAATCATCTGTATAATTGTAAAAAATTAGGCTTTGATATAGTTTGAAACTATATCTCTGTTTTAAACAAAGGAAAAAGACCTGAGACAAATGCCTCAAATCCTTTGTGTAGCTTGTTTTATAGCTCAATTTCAGTTAGAATACTCAAACGCGTTATTAGTAATTCTTATAAGTGACTATGGCTTGTTATTAGAAAAGACTATAAGTCAATCCCCTTCTCTCGGAGATTTGCCAGACACTCCTTATAGTAGGCAGCATCGTGCTCCTTGTAAATAGGGCTCGTCAAAGTCTCCTCAGGTAAATCCTCATAAGAAGGACAAATCTTACCACGGTAGTTCTTGTCCAGCCACTCTGGACTGACCTTAAAGCCTCGTTTCACCATCTCCTTCATGATCAAGTCATGATAAGCATAGAGACGATAGGGCGAGTGGGTAAAGACATAGTCCACCGTTGAATGCTTTCTGCCCCAGCCATTGCCACGCAGGGCGCAACACTCTCGATGTTGCCCCAAGAGTTGAGGACGAGGAAGCTGTGAAATCAAAGCCTCATGCCAAAGTCTCATGGGAGTCTCCTTCCAGTAAAGTCGAATGTTGCAAATAGGTATTTGGATAGCAATCAAGCAAGTCTCGAGTCTTAGTAATCAAGTCTTCCTTAGAAGCCTGACCAAAGCGGTAGCAATCCAGCAAGAGCATATAGTCCTTGCGCTCAGCATCTGTCGCTTTCTTTTTGAAATAGCCCCAAATATGCTGAAAGGCATTGCAAACCTGACCCCTATGCTCTGGAATCTGGCAGGCACGATCAATCATCTCTTGAACCTGAGTCACTTCCACCACTTCTTGCTTGAGATACTGACGAATCTCATTGTATATGTTACTGGAATAGCTCAAAACGAGGTATTTATTTCTAGCCCAGAGTTTCTGACAAAGGGCACGTTGGTTGTTATTTTCCATATTTCTCCTTACTTTCTACTAGTTCCCCAGAAATATGGAAACAAAGTTATTTTTATAAAATGAGCGAATTATGAGCGAATAAAGAGTGTTTTTTGTAGAGCCTGATTTTTATAATAAGTCTTAGTCGACAATCCTTAAATACCTGAATAAGTCTCTACTAACAACTGAATCTTACGTAAAACTTCTTGCTTTTTCCGTTCACGCGCTCCCTGTCTACGAGAAGTTGGTGGAATAATCGAATCTAAATCAGTCCCACTGTTTTCAGCATAACCTCGTTGAATTGATTTGTCGATGAATAATTGATAATCATCTACAAGTTTCTCAGACTCAGCTAGGTCATGAATCGCGATTTTCTTACGCTCCTTACCATATTCGTAGAAAGCATTGATAATACCATCATGGTCTTTCAATTTTTGCAAATCAGTGTCATTGATAAATCCAATAACCAACTCTTCTTTGGCACGAATATCGATACTAGAACGAATCACACGGCTAACTTCAGCTTTCATTGCTTCTTTAGACTCAGAATTCTTAGATTTTTCAACAATCAATGCCAAAATATAGTCTAGATTAATCTCATCTGTTTTTAAGAGTTCGATTTCAAATTCAACATCTGAAAGATCAACATCCAACTCCTTGGTCTTTTCATAATTTTTAAGGTTCAAAAATTCATCTCGAATTTCCACATAAGTGCTTCTTAAATCCTGAAGATAACCTTCTGAAATAGGTTTGTCGATTTCTTGGAATTCGTCATAATTTCGAAGAACATTATCAAGCTTCAACAACTCACCAAATAACTTAACAAATTCTTTTTTATCATGCTCTGTTTCAATTTCTTGTGGATTAGGGAATCTTTCCAAAATTTCCTGACAAACCGCAGTATAGCCTTTGACCTCAATACCCGTTACTTGATCCACGAAACCATCCATGTATTCACTAAAGCTTTTTTCTAAGATGATTTCAAGCTTATTGGTGTCTCCAAAAGTCTTAATAGCTTCTTGCGTAGCCTTTTCTAAATCACGGAAACAAACAATATTCCCAAAAGGTTTAACCTTGTTAAAAATTCGATTAGTTCTAGAAAAAGCCTGAATCAATCCATGATAACGTAGATTTTTATCGACAAAAAGTGTATTCATAGTCGGGGCATCAAATCCCGTCAAGAACATACCAACTACAATCAGCAAATCCACTTCCTTGGATTTAACTCGTTTGGAAAGGTCACGATAGTAATTTTGAAACTCTTTCCCATCAGCTGAGAAGTTGGTCTTGAACATGTGATTATAATCATTAATCGCTCTAGAAAGAAACTCTTTAGAAGATAGAGGCATGGCTGTATCTTGAGGCTCTAGCTCTTCATCTTGAATTTCTCCATAAGCTGACTGTTCTTCGTTAGGCGCAAAGCTAAAAATAGTCGCAACTTTCAATCGTTTAGCTTCTGGTAAAGCTGCTTGTTGTCGCTGGAGTTCGTCATAGTATAACTTAGCAGCTTCAATACTTTGTACAGCCAGCATAGCATTAAATCCAGCCAATTGTTTTTGTTTATGAGTATAGTATTGATTTCGGTGTGTTTTTGTATTATACACGCGAAGTAAGTATTCTGTGATGGTTGCTATCCTTTCTGGATGCAAAAGGAGTTCCTTCTCCATCTTTTTGAGTTTCTTCTCATCAAGCTCTCGGCCAACTGCTTTTTCAGCTTCTCTATACTTATTGATTTCAGGCTTAATATAGTTGTAATCAACCTTGAACTTCAATACTTTTTTATCTCGAATAGCATCCGTGATAACATAATTATGGAGCTGTTCTCCAAAAACTTCTTGTGTCGTTTCTCCCGTTAAGCTATTTTCTGGGAAAATTGGTGTCCCTGTAAATCCAAATAGGGCATACTGTTTAAAAGCCTTCTTAATACGCTTTTGAGCCTTCCCAAACTGTGAACGATGACACTCATCAAAAATCAAAACGCATTTTTTACTATATATCTCATGATTTGGATTTGCTGTTATAAATTTGTTTAGCTTTTGAATAGTTGTGACAACGATTCGATCATCATTTTCTTCGATACTGCGTTGGAGTTCTTTTGTATTGTTACTACCATTGACTGAATTTGGTTGGAATTTTTGATATTCCTTCATGGTTTGATAGTCTAAGTCTTTTCTATCTACAACGAAGATCACTTTGTCAATGTAGTCCAACTCGGTCGCTAAGCGCGCTGTCTTAAAGCTGGTCAAGGTTTTCCCTGACCCTGTCGTATGCCAGATATAGCCACAAGCATTGATTGTTCCAAAATTCTTCATCTCATTCGAGGAATGGATTTTTCTCAAAATACTCTCAGTAGCTGCTATCTGATAAGGACGCATAATGAGCAAGGTATTATCCACATCAAAAACACAATACTTGGTCAAAACTTCCAAGAGGACACGCTTGCTTAAGAAAGTAACGGTAAAATCTTCCAATTCGTGAATAGTCTTATTCTTACGGTCTGCCCACTCACAGGTAAACTCATAGTGATTTTTATTTTGAGCTGTCGTATTTGCAAAGTAGCGTGTATAAGTGCCATTCGAAATCACAAAAATCTGAACATACTTATACAAAGAATTTTCGCTGTTAAAGCTTTCCTTACTATAACGGTGAACCTGATTAAAGGCTTCTTGTAGACTAACTCCACGCTTCTTCAATTCAATCTGAACTAGCGGAAGACCATTGACTAAAATGGTCACATCATAACGGTTGGTATGACTCCCCACTTGCGTCACTTGGTTGATGACCTGCATACTGTTGTTGTGAATGTTTTTCTTGTCAAGGATAAAAATGTTTTTAATCCGTCCATCATCAAAAACAAAGTCATAGATATGATTTTCTTGGATTTTTCGTGTTTTTTCAACCAAACCTTCATTGGGACAGTCTAAATACTCGACTACAAAACGTTGCCATTCAGCATTCGTAAAGATCACCTTATTAAGCTTTTCAATTTGGACCTTTGCATTTGCTAAAAGCTCCGCAGGTGTATGGATATCCAATCGTTCATAATTGAGACCATTGACTAAATCCATAAGCAATTGTCTTTCCAAATCTGCCTCAGACTGAAATTCTCTATCTGTGCGATACTCTGGTTGATACTCAGCCAAGAGAATCCCTTCATTTGTTTCCGCAATTACTTCATGTACTTTTGAATAATCAACCATTGCATGCTTCCTTTTTTTATTTTAATTGAGATTCTATCTCAAAATGATTAAAGAATTTATCTAGTAAAGTTTAATAATTGTTCTCTCCAGTATTCATACTGTTTCTGTCTTAGTTCGATTTCTTTTGGAAGGCCCTCAGAAAGAGAGTTGGTTAAAGTATTGAAATTGTCAAGGGTAGAGACGATTCTTACTTGTTCAGTAAGAGATGGTAAGTAGAACGTTACTTTATCAATAATATCCTTAGACAATCTAGGAATACTAGCCTTTCGAACCTGTGATTTGAGTCTATCTTGCTTACTTAACAAGACATAGTACATAAATTTATCAGAAATATTATCTGACGTCTCTAACGTGTAGACATCATCTGCTGCCCAAAAGTCCACAGTGCTATACCCAATTTCACCAGCCGCCCCTGCACAAATTACAAAGCTAGTATTTTTCACTCTGTTTGATTCGGTATAATATCCTAAGGGGGCCAAACTATTTTGATAAACTGGAACACTTCCTGAAGTAGTTAGTTGCTTTCTAACAAGTCGTTTCCCACGTTGCAAATTGACAACTTGTCCCACCTTCACTCGAATTGGCCCAAATACCCACTGTAAAAGCTTGATAATAGCGGAGTTGTCCCACTCCTCTACTCTACTCTCAGTGTACTCGCCTTCGGCGACGAATGTCAAGAGTTTTTCTCTAAAATATTCATACTGTTTTTGTCGAAGTTCAATCTCTTTGGGCAGTCCGATGTTGAGGGCATTACAAACCTTGTCAAAATTGTCCAGAACTTGAACAATACGAGACTGGATTTCGAGAGAAGGGACTGGGATTTTGAATTTTTCAGTATCATTACTAGAAATTTGTGGCATCTGCATATTATTAGCGATGTTTTGAAAATGTTCTTTATTATGAACTAAGTAATGATAAATATATCTTAAATTGATATTTTCATTGTCTGAACTGTATGACCAAAATTCATTTTTAAAACTAAATGGTTTTGTACAATATTCAAAATCAATAATCCCGCGAGATTTTACAATAATTGCTTCTTCAGTATGAATATCTTTATCAGGAATATCTCCATAGTTCACATCAGCGTAAGTCTTTCCTCCTGCGAAGATACGGATTGGTGCACCATCTTTGTGAAGTAGTTTCATCTGACCAGCTGTAATTTTAGTCCCTTTTCCTTTTTTTAGACACTCACTTAACATCTTCCACTCAACCTGATAAACTTCATCCTCAAAGGATAAGAGTTTATCTCGATAATAAGAATATTGCTTTTTACGTGAGGTCAATTCTGAGGTCAATTCTGTAACATACTCAGTCATTTTGTCAAGTTTTTGCACGATTTTTTCTTGAATTTCTAACGGAGGAATAGGGATGGAAATTCTTGAAACATCCTTAGGATACACGTGTGGTACTCCTGATCCTTTTTTTAGACTAAAAAGTATTCCTTGTTTTTCAAGGAGATAATGGTATAAATACTTTGTACTTAACATTTTATCAAATGGTTTAATAGAAAAAGCATCTGATACAAATATCGGTTCATTCCAATACATCACAAAACCTGCATATGCACCACTACCTGCAACAGTTATTGTTTCACCTTCTCTGTTAAAGTCTCCATGGAAGTATGCAGGCTTCTGACCTCCAGAAATAACTGGATAAGGTCCATCAGTAGCTGTTTTAGAGGTAATTGTTTTTCCACGTTTTAGAAATACCACTTCCCCTAAATCTTTCCACTCAACAGGACAGTTTTGGATTTCCTCTAGGATGTTCATATTATACTTCCTCATTTCTTTAGTACTTTTTCCCACTCCTCTACAAATCCAATATGATGCAGATGAATTACTGCTTGATAACGTTTAATGAGTGCTGACAATTCACCTAGAAATCCTTCATTCCATTTTTTCTTATCAGGATGGAGGCTTTTAACCGCATAAAGTTGTGCCATTAGTCTATTTTTCAATTTACTATTTTCGTTCATGAAAGTAGGGAGTTGACCAGGGACCTTTGTGAAGCTTGTATAATATAAACGATTATAGTGGGCACAGTAATTTCTTAGAACCACTGCAACTTCTAGATAGGTTCTAACTTGAGTAGACTTTATACCAACATTTTTAGCAATATCTTTCTGGATATCTATCGGAGAATCTGCAAAAAATTTCGAAGTCATTCCAAAAGTAAAAAATTCTACTAAAACCCAGATAGGAAATTCTCCATCATATTTTCGGTGGTGATGCTTATAAATAGGGCTTTTCTTCCTATGTTCCAACTCCTTTTCAACATTTCCTAAAAATTCATTATGTTTATGAAATTTATTAAAAGCAGTCGCTTCTTTATAAGCTAAAGCTCCGTATTTATTTCCATGATGATAGGCGACTTGAGTCCTAAAATACAACTCAATGTCCTCTAAATACTTGAAAATAAGCAAACGTAACTCTGAATCAAAACAAGCAATTCCATAAATTTTCTCCAAAGAAACCTTGCTGGAATCATACTTCTGCGTCTCTTTGTCACGAAAAGGTAAAAAATAAGCAGTTAGCCGATAATAATTAACCTTTTGTAAAATATCAATCGCATACTCATTTGATTTGATATCTTTACATCCGTGCTCAATTAATTTGGCCACCTGCTCATCCCAAGTTTTAAATTCTTTAATTTTCATAGTAACTTCCGTATAAAAAAATGTCCGCCTTGTCACATCAAAGAGAGGTGGGCGGTCCTATTAATTCTATTATACCGTTTTTAACAGATAATTCAAGGATTTTTTACTATTTTTGGAATTATTTTCAATATTTTCAATATAGTATACACGGTAGCCAATCGCTAAAATCATATCGAGATTATAGTAGGCGACTTTTTTTGACTGAGTTTTACCAGCCATTGCACCATGAAGCAGTGGTTGTCAACTGATAGTTGACAACCACTGCTTCATCCAACTCACCATCTTCAAAAATAGCCTTAATATGTTTACTAATATTTTGCTTGGAAGTTTGAAAGAGCTCAGCTAGTTCTTGTTGAGTCAGCCAAACCGTTCCATTATCCAAGTGGAGTTCAATAGCTGACTCACCATCATCTGTTCGATAGAGAATCACATCATTTGCCATAGCTCAGCTCCTCGACAATCTTATCTATCTCTGCACGCAAGTGGTCAATCTTAGTAACGGTCTCAGCTATTTCTTTATTAAGCACATCAATATCAATCTTCTCACGTGTATCTTCTTGTTCGACATAGGTTGAAACAGATAGGTTATAATTCTGCTCTGAACCAATCACATCATTATCAACAAGAGCAGATTTATAGTCAACATTTTGATAATTAGAGAATAATTCAACTATATGTTCGATATTGCTACCCGTCAAAACATTGTTGTTAGTCTCTTTTTTGAATTCCTTACTCGCATCGATAAAGAGCGTTTTGTTCTCTAGTTTATTTTTTGCCAAAACCAAGATAGTCGTTGCGATAGAAGTTCCAAAGAAGAGATTGTCTGGAAGGGAAATCACTGCTTCAACAAAGTTGTTATCTACTAGATACTGACGAATGGTCTTTTCAGCTCCTCCACGATAGAAAATTCCTGGAAAACATACAATAGCTGCTCGACCTTTATTGGATAAGTGATTTAGACTATGCATGATAAAGGCAAAGTCAGCTTTTGATTTAGGAGCTAGCTTACCAGCTGGAGCAAAGCGGTCATCATTTATTAGAGTTGGATCTCCATCTCCCACCCATTTGACAGAATACGGAGGGTTAGAAACGATAGCATCAAATGGCTTTTCTTCTAAATGCTGAGGATTTAAAAGGGTATCTCCTCGCTTAATATCAAAGTTATTGTAGTTGATATTGTGCAAGAACATATTCATACGAGCCAAGTTATAGTTGGTCATGTTAATTTCTTGACCAAAGAATCCATCTTCTAGAATATGGTCTTCATATTGTTTTTTCATTTGAAGAAGGAGAGAGCCTGAACCACATGTTGGGTCATAGACCTTGTTAATCTTGTCCTTGCCGACCATCACTAGACGAGCTAGTAGTTTAGAGACTGTCTGAGGTGTGAAAAATTCACCCCCACTTTTTCCTGCATTACTTGCATAGTTGGAAATCAAGAACTCATAAGCATCCCCAAAAGCATCAATGTCATTTTCCTCAAAGTTACCAAAGTTAATGCTATTGATACCATTTAGGATATCAGATAGGCGCTTATTTTTTTCTGGAACAGTCCCACCAAGGATGTTGCTTCTTGTATCCAAGTTATCAAACAGACCTTTGATATCATCTTCTGATTTGAAGCCAATCGCTGACTTCTCAATAGCTTGAAAAATATTGGCCAATTCTTCGTTTAAATTTTCATTTTGTGAAGCATCCTTGACTACATTTTCAAATAGTTGACTCGGAAGGATAAAGAATCCCTTATCCTCAACTGTCCCTGGTTTAAAATCTTGCTCAGCTTCTTGGTCACTCAATTCAGCATAACGGAATTCTAGATCCCCAGCCTCATGCTCAGCGCGGTCAAAATAATCAGCCATATGCTCTGAAATAAAGCGATAGAAAAGGATTCCTAAAATGTATTGTTTAAAATCCCAACCATCTACAGCTCCTCGAACATCGTCCGCAATCGACCAAATCTTACGATGCAGTTCCTTGCGTTCTGCATTTTCTTTACTTGCCATTTTCACTTCCCTAATTCAATGCATTATCCTTTATATTTTATCATATTTTAAGAAAAAGCACTTAAACCAAGAATAAAAGTGCGTCCTAAAAGTTAGACAGAAAAAATCTAACTTTTGGGATGCAGTACAGAAGAGCGAGTGATGTTCATTTTAGAGTGAATCCTATATCCTAATGCTTTTTCAATTTTTTTCTTTCTATTTTTTAATTGTGATAACATTAGATTAGAAGTATTTGGACTAATTTTATCAAATATTTCCTGGGATCTCTGAGCATATTTTATAAAATTACTAGGATATTTTTTTGATTTTCCAAAATCAGTATACAACGAGTAAATTTTGTGACGATTTGGTAGCTTCTTTAATCCTTTCTTTCTTTGAATACATTTAGATTTGTATATCAATTTTCTACCTTCACGGTAAAATTTATAGATACTCTTTTCACGAATTTTGACATTATTACCATCAAATCGAAAACCTAAATAATCTATACCATTTACTTTGTTGTGTTCATCCAATACCACATTATCATTAATAAAAAATTTTTTATTTTTATCAGTCTGTAAATGAATTTTATTTTCATCTGATAGTTCTTTTAATAAATTTGTAATCTCCTCTACAAAATTATTTCCATACCTAGAATACAGTTTTTCAACATCTAATACAATTATAAAATCATCAGAATATCTTTGATAAAAACCATCAAATTCTTTTGAAAGTTCAGCTAAGCTCCTATCAAAATCAATAGCATAGATATTAGCAAGAACTCCACTTAATGAATTTCCTTGAGGGATTCCAAAAATATTTTTGTTTAATTTGCATTTATTATATTTTTGAAATTTTCTAAAATCACCTATACTTCGAAAATAACTAACATCATTTTTCAGTACCAAAGAATCATCAGAAAAATCTAAAGTACTTTTTTCAATAAAGGCAAATTTAGTTAGTGATTTATATATGTTATACCAATCACTGGGTAATTGTTGAACTTTTAATACTCTCTGCAATCTATCCTTTAATAATTTGTGATCCAATGTATCAAAAAACTTTTCAAAATCACCAATAATTACCAAAGCATTGTCTTGCTTCTCTATAAAAGAAATCGCCTCCGCAGCAAAATTTATACTACTTTGATGTTGTTTATTCGTACGATATGCCACCGAGAAGAAATTTAATTCATTATCCTCCATCCACTCATTGTAGCAAATATTTAGTAATTCAGAGTAATATTTATATATCAAACCATCTAAATGGCCTGCATACATTAGAGGACGAATTTTAAACTTTACAGGTCTACCATCAATATCACTAAACTCATAACCAACGTACTTAGAATTTTTCCGCTCATAACGCAAAAAAGGAAGAAAGCTATGACGAGCAACTTTCTCTGGGTCTGTAATATAATCTATTACCCTATCAATCATTATCCTTTTATCAATATGACGATATTTCTTACACTTATACGATTTGAAATTTATTTTTTCCATAAAACAAAAGGAGCAATATTAGCAATAGGTCGGTATTCCTATAATAAAAGCTAATATTGCACACTTATTAATTTATTTTATAATACCGAATACCAAATTAGTCACGAATGTTAGAACGATTTCTTCAAAGAAATCCATCAGTAGTCCCTCCGATTCTGTAAACTGGTTGATTTGACTAAGAGTCGAACGTAGACGAGGACGTTGTCTAAGTTCGAATCCAAACTGCCGACCGAGGCAGATTGCAACGATAATCAAAATTAACATCTTCTCACCTATATTAATTATAGCACAATTTGTAGCTTGTGAGCAAGCGTCTATCATTGTGACAGATAAATTCGACTTCCCATACGGCTAAACCTATGGACAACTTTATTTTACCATTTAAAAAAACGAAGTCAAGTAATAATTAATTCCATATCTAACTATATTTAGCGATTATTTCAGAACTGATTAATATTAAAATTAACTAACGATTCGAAGGATTCATACTGGACATAAACTTCGTCCATCAGATAGAGACCCTTACTATTTTTAGATTTTAACTTTTCTAGCCTTAGAATACATATAAACTTTAGTAAATACGACTATTCGAAAGCTCGAAGACCTCAAAACTTTCTCATATAAGCTATTCGAAACGTAATTTACTTATAAATTTATGTAATTACACTTATTCTAAAACTAGAATACATGTAAACTTTAGTATGCAGAGCTATTCTAAGTCTCGAAGGCCTGTATTCCCATCCATTCCTCATCAAAAACACTCATTCCCCCTTTCTCCTCCAAAATATGGTATAGTAGAACTATACTATCTATGAGGAGTTTACATGTCACAGGATAAACAAATGAAAGCTGTTTCTCCCCTTCTGCAGCAAGTTATCAATATCTCATCGATTGTCGGCGGGGTTGGGAGTTTGATTTTCTGTATTTGGGCTTATCAGGCTGGGATTTTACAATCTAAGGAAACCCTCTCTGCCTTTATCCAGCAGGCAGGCATCTGGGGGCCACCTCTCTTTATCTTTTTACAGATTTTACAGACTGTCGTTCCTATCATTCCTGGAGCCTTGACATCGGTTGCTGGGGTCTTTATCTACGGCCACATCATCGGGACTATCTACAACTATATCGGGATTGTGATTGGCTGTGCCATTATCTTTTATCTGGTGCGCCTCTATGGGGCTGCCTTTGTCCAGTCTGTCGTCAGCAAGCGTACCTATGACAAGTATATCGGCTGGTTGGATAAGGGCAATCGTTTTGACCGTTTCTTTATCTTTATGATGATTTGGCCCATTAGTCCAGCTGACTTTCTCTGTATGCTGGCTGCCCTGACCAAGATGAGCTTCAAGCGCTATATGACTATCATCATTCTGACCAAGCCCTTTACCCTCGTGGTTTATACCTACGGTCTGACCTATATTATCGACTTTTTCTGGCAAATGCTTTGACATGTAAAAAATCCGTTTGGTTTCCCAAGCGGATTTTTAGAACGTAGATTGACTATAGCTTGATACTAAATATACTTTGGTATGAAAATCATACCTATTTTTCGATAGTGAGGCGAGGACTTACCTAGCCTTTCCGCCGTGATAGAAACACCTGAAATCTAATGGTTTCAGGTGTTCGGAAACTTTGAGACATTAGGCTCAAAGTTTAGGTATGGAATTTCGAAGAAAGTCGCTACCGTCCGTAATCACTTAAGGAAAAGCTCAAAAATATTGTTTTCAACTACAAAATCCGTTTGGTTTCCCAAGCGGATTTTGTGCTTTATTTTGAAACTTCTTTTGCAAGAACAAAGTTTCCAAGAGTAGCAGAACCATTTCCTGCGACTGCTGGAGTGACGATGTACTCACGCACATCTGGCACTGGTAGGTAACCATTGAGAAGAGCTGTAAATTTCTCACGGACACGATCCAGCATGTGTTGTTGAGCCATGACCCCTCCACCAAAGACAATCACGTCTGGTCGGAAAGTCACTGTCGCATTAACCGCGGCTTGAGCGATATAGTAGGCTTGAACATCCCAAACAGGGTTGTTGAGTTCAATGTTTTCCCCACGAACACCTGTACGAGCTTCCAAACTTGGACCAGCTGCATAGCCTTCCAGACATCCTTTATGGAAAGGACAAACACCCTTAAACTCTTTTTCAATATCCATTGGGTGTCTAGCAACATAATAATGACCCATCTCAGGGTGACCCACACCGCCGATAAACTCACCACGTTGGATAACACCTGCACCGATACCTGTACCGATTGTGTAGTAAACCAAGTTTTCGATACGACCACCAGCATTGTTACGGGCAACCACTTCACCATAAGCAGAGCTGTTTACGTCTGTTGTGAAGTACATTGGCACGTTGAGGGCGCGACGAAGGGCACCAAGCAAGTCCACATTTGCCCAGTTTGGTTTTGGAGTCGTTGTGATAAAACCATAAGTTTTTGAGTTTTTGTCAATATCAATGGGACCAAATGAACCAACTGCAAGACCAGCAAGGTTATCGAATTTTGAGAAGAACTCAATGGTTTTATCGATTGTTTCGATTGGAGTTGTTGTTGGAAATTGTGTTTTTTCTACAACGTTAAAGTTTTCATCACCGACAGCACAGACAAACTTTGTACCGCCCGCTTCCAAGCTTCCATATAATTTTGTCATGATAAACCTCTTGTTTTTATTTTCTTTATTATAGCATATTTTAAAAATCTAAGTTTCTCAATTTTTTAGATTTTCCTCTGTAAATCTTACCATTCAAGCAAAAACGAACAAACATGTCATTTGTTCGTTTTCACATTAGAGAGGATTGATTAGATTTTCACTTCGATCACAGCATCCCCCTTCGCAACTGAACCTGTTGCGACTGGAGCTACTGAAGCGTAGTCAGCTGTATTTGTAACGATAACCATTGTTGTATCATCAAGTCCAGCTGCAGCGATTTTGTTTGAGTCAAATGTTCCAAGAACATCGCCAGCTTTCACCTTGTCACCTTGAGCAACTTTTGCTTCAAAACCTTCACCATTCATAGATACAGTGTCAATACCAACGTGGATCAAAACTTCAGCACCATCAGTTGTTTTCAAACCAAAAGCGTGTCCTGTTGGAAAGGCAATTGAAACTTCAGCATCAGCTGGTGCATATACCACACCTTGGCTAGGTTTCACAGCGATACCTTGTCCCATAGCTCCACTTGAGAATACTGGGTCATTAACATCAGCAAGAGCAACAACGTCACCAACGATAGGAGTTACAAGTGTTTCATTTTGAAGAGTTGCTGGAATGTTACCAGTTGTTTCTTCTTGGACCAAACGTTCTGTCTCTACTTCAGTAGCAACTTCTTTTTCATCCTCATAACCAAACATATAAGTAAGAGCGAAACCAAGAACGAATGATACAGCTACCATAAGAAGGTATTGTGCAAGTTGTCCGTTACCGATGTAAAGCATTGTACCAGGGATGACGGTGATACCATTACCAGTACCTGCAAGTCCAAGGATAGAAGCCAATCCACCACCGATTGCACCAGCAATCAATGAAAGGAAGAATGGTTTACGGAAACGCAAGTTAACCCCGAAAATAGCAGGCTCTGTAATACCTAGGAAGGCAGAAAGAGCAGCTGGGAAAGCAAGTGTTTTTAGTTTTGGATTTTTAGTTTTAACACCAACCGCAACAGTCGCAGCACCTTGAGCTGTCATAGCAGCTGTGATGATCGCGTTGAATGGGTTAGCATGGTCAGCAGCAAGCAATTGAACTTCAAGCAAGTTGAAAATGTGGTGCACACCTGACACGACAATCAATTGGTGAACCCCACCGATCAAGAAACCACCAAGACCAAATGGCAAGCTGAGGATCGCTTTTGTAGCGATAAGGATGTAGTTTTCAACGACGTGGAAGACCGGTCCAATGACAAAGAGTCCAAGGATAGACATGACCAAAAGTGTAACAAATGGCGTTACCAAGAGGTCAATGACATCTGGAACAACCTTGCGGACAGCTTTTTCAAATTTAGCTCCGACAACCCCGATGATGAAGGCTGGAAGAACAGAACCTTGCAAACCAACAACAGGGATGAAACCAAAGAAGTTCATAGCTGTTACTTCACCACCTGAAGCGACTGCCCAAGCGTTTGGAAGCGAGTCAGAAACAAGCATCATACCAAGAACGATACCAACGGCTGGATTTCCACCGAATACACGGAAGGTTGACCACACAACCAAACCTGGCAAGATGATAAAGGCTGTATCTGTCAAGATTTGCGTGTAAGTTGTCACGTCAGCTGGAAGTGTCATTCCAAGAGCAGTCAATAGACCACGTACACCCATGAAAAGACCTGTTGCTACGATAACTGGGATGATTGGAACGAAAACGTCACCGAAAGTACGGATAGCACGTTGGAACCAGTTCCCTTGTTTGGCAGCTTCTGCTTTCATATCATCTTTAGATGATGTTGGCAAACCAAGTGCAACAACTTCATCGTACATTTTGTTAACTGTACCTGTACCAAAGATGATTTGGTATTGACCTGAGTTAAAGAAAGCACCTTGAACTTTTTCCAAGTTCTCAATCACTTCTTTATTGATTTTTCCTTCATCTTTGACCATGACACGAAGACGAGTCGCACAGTGGGCAACACTGTTGACATTTTCACGTCCGCCCAAGGCATCGATGACTTTTTTTGCAATTTCCTGATTGTTCATTTGCAAAAATCTCCTTATATAAAATTTTGTTCTTGTTTGAAAGCGATTTTATCCGCCCTACGACTATTATTTTATCATGTTTTAGAAATATGTCAAGCGTTTTGCAGAAAAAATATTCTATCCACTTAGTAAGCATGCTTTAGATTGATTGATTTTGACTGTTTTATCAGGTATTCCTTGAAAAAATAAGTTTAAAATCTTATTTAAAAGGGTTTTGTTTCATTCTCTTTCATATTTTCGTGAAAATTTGATTGATTTCCTGCATTTATTTTGTGACAAACGTTTGACAGTTTTTTCTTTTTTTTAACATAAAAGGCTTGCTTTTTTTTCCGAAAACGGTTACTATTAAAAGTGATAAGATTTTTGGAGGAATGAATGAATGAAATGGACAACTGAGCGTCGTTACAGACTTTATCAAGATTGGACGCAAGAAGAAATTCAACATATAAAAGAAAATATGGCACAATCTCCATGGCATACTCATTACCATGTTGAGCCAAAAACAGGACTCCTAAACGACCCAAATGGCTTTTCTTACTTTGATGGAAAGTGGATTGTTTTTTATCAGAACTTTCCTTTTGGTGCAGCCCATGGTTTGAAATCTTGGGTTCAATTGGAAAGTGAGGACTTGGTTCATTTCACAGAAACTGGAGTCAAAGTTTTGCCTGACACTCCATTAGATAGCCACGGTGCCTACTCTGGTTCTGCCATGCAGTTTGGCGATAACTTATTCCTATTTTATACAGGAAATGTCCGCGATGAAAATTGGATCCGTCACCCATACCAGATTGGGGCTTTGATGGATAAGGAAGGCAATATTACGAAGATTGACAAGATCTTAATTGACCAGCCGGCAGACTCTACAGACCACTTCCGCGATCCGCAAATTTTTAATTTTAAAGGTCAATACTATGCCATCGTCGGTGGACAAGATTTGGAGAAAAAAGGCTTCGTTCGTCTCTACAAAGCTATTGACAACGACTACACAAACTGGCAAGCTGTTGGCGACCTTGACTTTGCTAACGACCGCACTGCCTATATGATGGAATGCCCAAATCTGATCTTTGTAGGGGAGCAACCTGTCCTTCTTTACTGCCCACAAGGATTGGATAAGAAAGTTCTAGATTACGATAATATCTATCCAAATATGTATAAGATTGGGGCTTCCTTTGACCCTGAAAATGCCAAAATGGTAGATGTGTCTCAACTTCAAAACATGGACTATGGTTTCGAAGCCTATGCAACTCAAGCCTTCAACTCTCCTGATGGACGTGCTCTAGCTGTTAGCTGGCTTGGTTTGCCAGATGTTTCTTACCCTTCTGATCGTTTTGACCACCAAGGAACCTTCTCTTTGGTCAAAGAACTCACTATCAAAGACGGTAAACTCTACCAATACCCAGTCGCAGCTGTCAAGGACCTTCGTGCTTCTGAAGAAGCCTTCTCAAATCGTGCCCAAACCAATAACACTTACGAACTTGAACTCAACTTGGAAGCCAATAGCCAGAGCGAGATTGTCTTACTTGCTGATAAAGAAGGCAAGGGACTTTCCATCAACTTTGACCTTGTAAATGGTCAAGTGACAGTAGATCGTAGCCAGGCTGGTGAACAGTATGCCCAAGAATTTGGAACTATTCGTTCTTGCCCAATCGAGAATCAGGCTACTACTGCTACAATCTTCATCGATAATTCTGTCTTTGAAATTTTCATCAATAAAGGAGAAAAAGTATTTTCTGGTCGTGTCTTCCCACATGCGGACCAAAATGGGATCCTAATTAAATCTGGAAACCCAACTGGAACTTACTATGAATTAGATTATGGTCGCAAAACTAACTGATGTCGCCAAACTTGCAGGCGTCAGCCCTACTACCGTTTCTCGGGTTATCAATAAAAAAGGCTATCTATCTGAAAAAACCATTCAAAAGGTCAATGAAGCTATGCGAGAATTGGGCTATAAACCCAACAACCTGGCTCGCAGTCTACAAGGAAAATCAGCTAAGTTAATCGGCTTGATTTTCCCCAATATTTCTAACGTTTTCTATGCAGAATTGATTGATAAGTTGGAACACCAACTCTTCAAAAATGGATATAAGACCATCATTTGCAACAGCGAGCACGATTCTGAGAAGGAACGCGAATACATCGAAATGTTGGAAGCTAATCAGGTAGACGGCATCATTTCTGGTAGTCACAACTTGGGAATCGAAGACTACAATCGTGTGACAGCACCGATTATTTCCTTTGACCGAAATCTGTCTCCAGACATTCCAGTCGTTTCCTCTGACAATTATGCTGGTGGGGTTCTCGCAGCCCAGACCTTAGTCAAGACAGGTGCCCAGTCTATCATCATGATTACAGGGAATGACAATTCTAATTCGCCAACCGGACTACGCCACGCTGGCTTTGCATCTATTCTCCCCAAAGCACCTATTATCAATGTTTCCAGTGACTTTTCTCCAGTCAGAAAAGAAATGGAAATCAAGAATATCTTGACCCATCAAAAACCAGATGCCATCTTTGCTTCGGATGATTTGACCGCTATTCTAGTCATTAAAATTGCCCAAGAACTGGGTATTTCTGTTCCTGAAGAGCTCAAGGTCATCGGCTATGATGGTACCTACTTTATCGAGAATTACTATCCTCATTTGACGACTGTGAAGCAACCTATGCAAGAGATTGCCCAACTCACTGTTGACCTACTCTTACAAAAAATCGAAGGTAAGGAAGTCGCGACAACTGGTTACTTCTTACCAGTCACCCTATTACCAGGAAAAAGTATTTAATACTCTTCAAAAATCTCTTCAAACCACGTCAGCGTCGCCTTACCGTAGATATATGTAACTGACTTCGTCAGTCTTATCTACAACCTCAAAGCAGTGCTTTGAGCAGCTTGCGGCTAGCTTCCTAGTTTGCTCTTTGATTTTCATTGAGTATAAGCACAAGAAAACTCAGACTGCCTTCGTCTGAGTTTTTTATAATCTTAAATTTTCGAGATAGCGCTGGGCTGTCTCAAGGTTAAAGGTTTTATCTGCGATAAGTTGCTCGACTAGGGGAGCAACTTCAGATTCACTGGCACCTGCTAGGAGAGCCAAGGATTTGGCCTGCAATTTCATGTGCCCTTGCTGAATCCCTGTGCTCACCAAGGCTTTGAGAGCCGCAAAGTTTTGGGCAAGACCGATAGACACGATAAGCTGGGCTAATTCTTTAGCAGAAGGATTTCCCAGTAGTTCATGACTGAGGGCTACACGAGGGTTGAGACCGATAGAGCCACCCTTTGTCGCTACAGGCATAGGCAGGGTCATCTCACCGACCAATTCTTCTCTCTCAACGTCCAGTGTCCATTGACTAAGACCTTGATAGTGTCCTTCTCTACTAGCAAAGGCATGAGCTCCTGCCTCAATAGCACGCCAGTCATTACCAGTTGCAATCAAAACAGCATCAATACCATTAAAAATCCCTTTATTGTGGGTAGCAGCTCGATAAGAATCAGCTTGCGCAAATTGGCTAGCCAAAGCCATTCTCTCCGCAATTTCTCGTCCTTGATCCTTTTGGCGGCTCAAGTAACGAAAGGCGATGCGACAGCTTGCAGTCACCAGAGAATCAGTCGCGTAATTAGACAGGATTCCCATAAGACTCTGTCCCTGACTGAGTTCTTCTAAGACTGGTTTCAAGGCTTCCAGCATGGTGTTGAGCATATTGGCTCCCATAGCTTCCTGGGTATCGACATGGAGATAAACAACGAGAAAGTCAGTTTCGCCTTTTATCTGCTCTACATGCAAATCACGCGCCCCACCCCCACGTTTGACGATAGAAGGATAGGCCTGATTGGCAAGTTCCAAGAGCTCAGTCTTTTTGTTTGTAATCTTCTCTTGAGCTTGTTCAGGTTCAGCAACTTGATAAAGGGCTACCTGACCAATCATCCGGCGCTCATGAACCTGAGCAGTAAAGCCACCTGCTCGCTTGATGATTTTACTGGCATAGCTGGCCGCAGCAACCACTGAGGGTTCTTCTGTCACATAGGGAACTGTGTATTCCTGACCGTTAACGAGAACCTCTGGGACTAGCGAATAAGGCAGAGAAAAAGTTCCCACTACATTCTCACTCAGCTGGTCTGCGACAGTCACACTAATCTGTTCACCCTGCTCTAGACTAGCTTGCTTCTCAGGACTAAGGAGCGCCTTAGCTTTTAACAGCTCAAGGCGCTCATGGTATGATTTTTTAGAAAATCCATTCCAACTTATCTTCATTATTTTTCAACCTTGCTATAACGGCGTTGGTGGTCCACAATTTCAACCAAGGCATAGTCTTGATTTTCATAGCCAGCAAACTGAGCAGAATTTGTTTCATCTAAGTCTACTTCCTCAAAGAAGACTTTTTCATAGTCAGCAACAGACAGGGCAGTTCGTTGGTTGAGCTTGTTCAAACGGTCCTTATCCAGATAAGCTTCATATCCTTCAATCAATTCACCACTGAAGAACTCAGCTACAGCCCCACTTCCGTAACTATAAAGGGCAATTTTATCCCCAGCCTTCAAGCTATCTGTATTTTCCAAGAGAGACAAAAGTCCAAGGAAAAGCGAACCTGTATAGATATTCCCCACCTTTTGACTGTAGAGAATAGACTGGTCAAAATGCTTTTGCAAGAGGTCTTTTTTCTCTTGAGGCAGGCTCTTATCCATGATTTTTTTCAAGCCTTTTAGTGCTAATTTAGGATAAGGCAAGTGGAAGCAAACCGCAGCAAAATCATCTAAGGTAAGCTGGAAGCGTTTTTGGTATTCAAGCCAAGTCGTTTTCAAACTATCCAAATATTGTTGGGTAGAATAGACACCATTTACATACGGAGTTGTTGAGTAATTTGGACGCCAGAAATCCATGATGTCACGAGTCTGAGCCACATTGTCGTTATTAAAGGCCATAATACGTGGATTTTGTGTAATCAACATAGCCACACTTCCTGCACCCTGAGTGGGTTCTCCTGGAGTTTCAATACCATATTTGGCAATATCGCTTGCGATGACCAAGACCTTGGACTCTGGAGAATTTTCCACATGCAATTTGGCATAATGAAGGGCCGCTGTCGCTCCATAGCAAGCTTCTTTAATCTCGAAACTACGAGCAAAGGGCTGGATGCCCAGCAAACCATGCACAAAGACGGCCGCAGCCTTACTCTGGTCAATTCCTGACTCGGTAGCCACAATGACCATGTCAATTTCTTGTCTCTCTTGCTCAGTTAAAATAGAGTCACTTGCACTGGCCGCCAAGGTCACGATATCCTCAGTTAGGGGTGCAATACTCAATTCCTTGAGCAAAAGTCCTTTGCTTAATTTTTCAGGGTCAATACCCCTCGCTTCTGCTAAGTCTTGTAATTTCAAGACATATTGACTGGTCGCAAAACCAATCTTATCTATACCGATTGTCATATTTACCTCTGTTTTATCATTCATTGTAAAAAATCGTTCTATACTATTTTATCACAAATGGCAGTAAAAGAGAGAAAAAAGACTTGATTCACCAAATCAAGTCTCTTGTTCGTCTAACGATTTTGCTGTTTTCGTAAGTAGGAATACAGTCTGAGAATCACTGTTCCGCTAGCCATTCCAATGGAAATCACCAAAGCCAACATGACAACTAAAGTTGCACTGGCAATGGCGTGACTATAGTCTCCAGTCACAAAAAAGGCAGTTGTCCGATAAGAAAGGTATCCCGGAACCAGTGGTGCCAAGATTGCCAAGATAAAGACAACAGCAGGGGTCTTGTAAAGAATACTTAAAATCTGGCTGACACAAGACCCGATAATGGCGGCAATGAAGGTAGCTACAATGACATTGGTTGGTTCCTTGAGCAAGAGATAGATTAGCCAAACAGCCATGCCCAAAATCCCTCCTGGTAAGAGCATAGACCGCTGAACATTGAGTACGATTAAAAAAGTGATGATAGCAAGAAGACTTGCTACTGCTTGTAATAAAAAGGTTGTTAGTGTCATATTAGTTCATCAATACCAAGGCGACAGAAGTTCCTGCCCCTAAAGCAAGGGTAATGAGTAGGGATTCAAACATCTTACTCATACCAGAGTTTATGTGGTTGGTCATAATATCACGAACCGCATTGGTCAAGGCAATCCCTGGTACAAACGGCATGACCGCACCAGCTATAATCAAGTCTGCTGTCGAAGGAAAGCCTGTGTAGCGAGCCCAAAATTGAGCAATCATCCCAAAGACAAAGGCTCCAGCAAAGGCTGTTACAAAGGGAATTCTGATAAACTTCTCCACATAGAGGGAAAAGGCAAAACCAAATAAAGTAGCCACTCCTGCCCCAAGTGCGTCGTAGATATTTCCACTAAACATAATTGAAAAGAAAGGGGCACTAAAGGTCGCAGCCAGAGTCACCTGTAACTTGGTATAGGGAAGCGGTTGGGCTTGCAAAGTCGTCAATTGCTTGAAGGCTGTCTCTAAATCAATCTGCCCCCCAACCAGCTGACGAGAAATCTGGTTCACATCGCAGACTTTTTCGATGTTATAAGAAGAGGAGGTTACACGCTTCATGCGCGAAATATTGGTATTTTCAATAGAGAAAAAGATTGCAGCAGGCATGGCAAGAACATTGCAATCCACAATCCCCTGCGAATGCGCAATTCGGATCATGGTATCTTCTACACGATGAATCTCTGAGCCACTTTTGAGAAGAATGGTTCCAGCTAACATAATCACATCGATGACGGCATTTAATTCTCTTGATTCTTCCATGCGTTCCTCCTTTTATCAACTCCTTCTATTCTATCACAAATCTGGAGTCAAAAAAAATCTTTGCCATGAAATCATGACAAAGATTGAATTATGTATATGAAGTCTATTGATTTCGTTGACTTCCAGTTCCATCTTGTGTAGGTGTTGTTGGATGGTTACCTTGTGTTGGGTTTGTAGTATCAGTTTGACCAGAATTATGTTCTGACGAAGGTAGACTACTTGAAGGTGAAGTTTTTTTAGGTTTATAAATATATAGTTTAACTATCGGATTGCTTAAATCGAGTTTTTCATCCGGTGCAGGACTTTGTTTCGCAATCTCGCCTTCTTTAATTCCTTCTTGTCCTATCTCCACTTCTTTAATTTCAATTCTATCTTCACTAATACCTATACTTTTAAGATTATTTCTAGCAAATTCAAGACTCGAGCCAATGTAGTTTGGCATTGAAATAAAATTTACTTTTTTAGCAACAGTTTTAGCAACAGTCAGAACTATTTGAGTTGCCTTGCTAAGATCATAGGTTGTTCCCTCCGGTAAACTTTGTTTCATGATTGTACCAGCTTCGATTTCGTTGGATTCTTCTTCCTCAATCTTAATTAGATTTTCTGGAACCTTCTTACCTTTCAACTCTGCCACTACATCACTAGATTTTCTTCCAAGATAATTTCCGAGTTGGAAAGACTGCTGACCAGAAGACACAATCAAATTAATTTTTGTTCCTTCTTTGCGTGTCGTACCGGCGTCAGGATCGGTACGAATAACACGACCTTCTTCAACCTTATCACTAGCCTCTGTTTTTTCTTCACCAACCTCAAAATTGGCTTTCTTAAGCGCTTCTTTAGCCTCAGCAACCGTCTGACCTGCCACCTTTGGAACGGCAATGGTAGCGGGCGTTCTATATAAAATCCATACCAAGGATGCCACAACTAACAAGAAGGTCGCCAATAAAATTGGATAACGTGCTTTCAGGCGACGCCGTTTGGTTGGCTTTGGACTAGGTACTGGTTTTTCTGTCTGATGAGGCTGGGGCTTAGATTGAGGTCTTCCCTCTTGTACCGGAGCTTTAGGAATAGAAGTCAGAGTACTTTGTGGAACTTTAGGAAGAGTTTTAGTATCTGCCTTAGTTGCATCGTCAAAGACTAGCTTTGGTTCATTACGACGATTATTAGACAAACTACTCGACAAATCCACATACATTTCAGCGACTGATTTGTAGCGATCTGTCAATTTCTTGGCAGTTGCCTTAATAACAACATTTTCTAAAGCCTGAGGCACAGATGGATTTTCAGCTATAACCGATGGCAATGGTTTCTGGAAATGCTGGAGGGCGATGGTCACTGCGCTATCCCCATCGTAAGGAATATGACCTGTCAGCATCTCATAGAAAATAATCCCC
The DNA here is from genome assembly GCF_027497975.1 of Streptococcus sp. SM5. Lineage (NCBI taxonomy): Bacteria > Bacillati > Bacillota > Bacilli > Lactobacillales > Streptococcaceae > Streptococcus > Streptococcus sp. SM5. Next base: position 53,770 of record NZ_JAJNSC010000017.1, read on the forward strand.
ATGGCATAGATATCACTCTGCACAGTTGCTTTAGAACCACGCGCCTGCTCTGGAGACAAATAATGAACGGAACCTAGCATTGAGTTGGTCTGAGTCAGACTTGTCTCTGCAAAGGCTACTGCGATCCCAAAGTCTGTAACTTTGGCAGTCCCATCTGGGGTCAAAAGGATATTTTGCGGTTTCAAATCCCTGTGAACAATCCCTCGAGTATGGGCTAAGCGCATAGCCAGAAGGATTTGTCCCATGATTCGAATCGCTTCTTCATTTGAAAGAGGGTGATGTTCCTTGATATAGCGTTTGAGATCTAACCCAGCAACATATTCCATTGCGAGATACTGTTGTCCCTCTTCTTCACCGATATCTGTAATCCGAACGATATGAGGATGGTCCAAATCCGCCATGGCTCTTGCTTCCCGCTGGAAACGCGCCACAGCAATCGGGTCTGTCTGGTAGTTGGTTCTCAGGACCTTTACTGCCACTTCTTCCCCGTCTAGAATCAAATCTTTAGCCAAGTAAACATCTGCCATGCCTCCTCGACCAATCTGTTTGAGAATCCGATACCGCCCGGCAAAAATCTTGCCGATTTGGATCATTCTGTTTCCTCCTCATTAACAGCAATAAGGGCAACTGTGATGTTGTCTAAACCACCTGCATTGTTGGCAAAACGGATCAAGGTTGCTGCCTTATCTGCCAAAGAAATATCGCTGGTTACAATATCAGAAATCTCACTGCCTGAAATCATATTTGTCAAACCATCACTATTGAGTAAGAGATAGTCACCAGGCTCAAGGGTGATCATTCCAAAATCAGGCTGAATTTCGTCTTTTTGACCGATTGACTGGGTAATAATATTTTTCTGTGGATGGCTAGCAGCTTCTTCAGGTGTCAATTGACCTGCCTTAAGCAATTCATTGACCAAAGAATGGTCGCTCGTTAACTGGTGGTATTCTTCTCCACGAATCAAACCGATACGAGAATCCCCAATGTGGGCATAGATAGCCTGATTATCAATAATCGCTACAGCCTCAAGGGTTGTTCCCATTCCTTTATAGGCTTCATTTTGTCCCAATTGGTTAATCCTTTGATTTTCAATCTCAAGGTTGTTAGCAAACCATTCACGCACTTCATTAACTGTATCGATTTGAGTATCCACCCAAGCTACACCTAGGTCTGTTACCGCCATTTCACTAGCGATATTCCCCGCGCGATGACCTCCCATACCATCAGCTAGGATAATCATGGTACGCCCAGCTCTATTGACATAGTGGTTGACATAGTCTTGGTTATTTGTTCGTTTCTGACCAACATCTGTTAATAATGAAATTTCCATGTGTTAGTTCCTTCCTAATCTGATATCCTGCGAAATTGGCTGATGAAGAATCCATCACTTCCATACAATTCAGGGGTGATGAGGATACAGCCATCTTTCATGATATCCTTACATTCATGTTCTAGTTTCACCTGCTCAAATTCAGGATGACTTTCTAAAAATGCCTGTACGACTTGAAAGTTCTCCTCTGAGACAATAGTACAGGTACTATAAGTTATTATACCACCTTTGCCTAGTGTTTGACAAACACTACCTAATATTTCTAGCTGAATTTCCTGTAAGGATGCAAAATCTGCCGTTTCTTTGTTGTATTTGATATCAGGTTTCCGGCGTAGAAGACCGATTCCTGAACAGGGAGCATCCACTAAAATCTTGTCAAAGGAATTCTGACCAAAAAACTCATGCACCTTTCTGGCATCCAATTTTTGCGTTTGAACCCGTTCTGCGACCCCCAAACGTTGGGCATTTTCTTGAATTAAGTCCAACTTATGGTCGTACAAGTCCAGAGCAGTAACCTGACCTGTCGTAAGATAAGAGGCTATATGAGCTGTTTTCCCACCCGGAGCCGCACAAGAATCAAGCACTCGCTCATCTCCCTGCAAATTCAAAGTCGGAGCAACCAATTGACTGGACTCGTCTTGAATGGTAATGGCTCCCTTCGCAAACAAATCATGACCTGCAAAGTGCCCCTGCTCCTTAACCAGACCAGAAGGAGACAAAGGTGAATCACTAGCCTCCAACAAGGCTTGGATTTCCTCTTTTCGACTTAAATCAGTCACACGAATACTGGCTTTGTTGCGCACCAGAAGACTTTCAAAGATGGCTTGTGCTCGCTCTTCTCCATATTCTTCCTTGAGCTTAGCAACTAGCCAAACCGGTAGAGAATAGGCAATGGAATCACGTTTGTTTTTTCGTTTGATGCTGGCAATATCTGGCCAGCCTTCACGCAAGATACGGCGAAGGACAGCATTGACCAATTTTTCACTGCCTTTTTTACGGACTTTGGCCAATTCCACTGCTTCATTAACCACAGCATGGTCTGGAATCTTATTCAAATAGCGAAGTTGGTAGGCACTCATGAGAAGAAGGACATAGAGCCAACTGTCTAACTGGTCTCTATCATCGATAAAGTGGGATAGGTACCATTCCAGAGTCAGTTTACGGGCTACCGTTCCATAGACCAGCTCGGTCGCCAAACCCTTGTCCGCTGCTGAAAGTTGACTTCCCTTGAGATGTTTATTCAAGGAGATATTTGAGTATGCTTGATTGATAAAGACATCCTCTAATACTGCTAGAGCTAGACTTCTAGCCGTTTCTACTTTAGTCACCAAATCGTTCTCCTACAGTCAATGTACGTCCAACTCCGTTGAGAAAGGAAGCAATGTCCATCTTAGGTTTACCTGCTGGCTGAACTTGTTTGAGAGACAAAGCTCCTTCTGCCGTTGCGACAATCAATTCTTTCTTACCAATTGAGAGGATCTCACCTGGATTTCCCTGACCTTCTACTGGTAGGGCTTCATAAATCTTAAAGCGGTCGCCCTTAAGAAAAGTATGGGCAACAGGCCACGGATTCATTCCACGGATTTGGTTGAAAAGTTGACGATTGCTTTTAGTCCAATCTAGTTTTTCTTCTTCTGGCTTGATATTTGGCGAGAAGGTAACCTGACTTGGATCTTGCGGTTCAGGTTTGATGTCACCAGCAATATAGGCAGGCAAAGTGTCCAAAAGCAAATCTCGACCAACAATCGCTAATTTCTCAAACAAGGTGCCAACATTGTCCTCATCTGTGATAGGAATGCTACGACGGGAAATAATATCTCCTGCATCCATTTCCTTGACCATTTCCATAATGGTCACACCAGCTTCCTCATCCCCTTGAATCAAGGCATAATGGATAGGCGCACCACCACGGTGTTTAGGAAGGAGGGAGGCATGAACATTGACCGCAAAATCCATGCTATCAAGAAGTTTACTTGGAAGAAATTGCCCAAAAGCAGCAGTCACAATTCCATCTGCTCCTAGCTTCATAATAGCTTCCATCTCTGGACTTCCAGATAATTTTTCAGGTTGGTAGATAGGAAGTCCTGCTTCTTTGGCAGTCTGCTTGACTGGAGTTTCTTTGATTACTTTTTTACGGCCGACAGCACGGTCTGGCTGGGTCACAACAGCTAGAATTTCGTAACGGTCATCTGTCAAAAGTCCTTTTAAGACTGTTGCTGAAAAATCGGGTGTCCCCATAAAGATTAATTTTGTCATATCTTCTCCTTCTTATAAAAATTGCTGTGGCTCATGGTCAATGCTGAGACGGAGCTCACTATTTTCCCTTTCTTGAGTCAAGGCCAAGACCTGGTTGAGGGTCGGACCAAGCTCATCTTCTAAACGGTATTTAATTAAAATCTGGTAATGATAAAGGTTGTGGGTACGAGCAATAGGTTTGGGTGTTGGCCCAAGGATGTTACTGGTTTCGGACAAACCTGACCGCAAAATGTTCATAACTTCATAAGCACGTTTAACCACCTCTTCTTCTTTCTTGTGAGAAAGGGTAATACCAATCGTGAAATAATAAGGTGGATAACCAAGTTGTCGTCTAATTCCCATTTCATAGGTATAAAAACCTTCGTAGTCCTGATCCTTGGCAAATCGAATAGCATAATGTTGCGGATTATAGGACTGAATCAAGACCTGACCAGCTTTTTCAGCCCGACCTGCCCGACCTGCCACCTGAGTCAAGAGCTGGAAGGTTCTCTCAGAAGAACGAAAATCAGGCAGATTCAAAGCTGTATCGGCATTTAGAACTCCTACTAGGGTCACATTTGGAAAATCCAAGCCCTTGGCAATCATCTGAGTCCCAAGCAAGATATCCGCTTCCCCTCGCCCAAACTGGTCAAGAAGAGCTTGATGACTACCTTTCTTACGGGTCGTATCCACATCCATACGTAGAATGCGAGCCTGAGGAAAAAGCTCTGCTAGCTCATCATAAGCCTTTTGAGTCCCTGTTCCATAGTAACGAATACTGCGACTCTTACAATTAGGACAGACCTGAGGAATATCCTTTGAAAAACCACAATAATGGCAGTTCATGGTCTTGGTATCCATGTGCAAGGTCAAGGAAATATCACAGTTAGGACAAGTATCCACCGTCCCACACTCCCGACACATAACAAAGCTAGAATAACCACGACGATTGATCATGAGAACCACCTGTTCTTTTTTAGCCAGACGGTCTTGAATGGCTTCTAGCAAAGGCGGTGTAAAATTTGACGTTTCATTTTGCCCAATATAGTCCCGAAAGTCAATCACCTGAACCTCAGGAATCGTTGCCAAAGGATTGGCCCGTTGGGTCAGACGTAAGTGTTGATAAACGCCTTTTCCAGCCCTCGCACGGCTTTCTAAGCTCGGTGTCGCGGACCCGAGGACCAAAGCCGCTTGATTATACTGAGCCCGTAAAATAGCCACCTCTCTGGCATGGTAACGGGGATTGCTGTCCTGCTTATAAGTCGCTTCATGCTCCTCATCAATAATCATTACACCCAGATTTTTCAGCGGAGCAAAGATGGCCGATCTGGCGCCAACCACAACTTGGGCATCTCCACGCTCAACCTTGCGCCATTCATCATACTTTTCACCATTGGACAGGCCTGAGTGAAGAATGGCCACTTTCTCACCAAAACGAGCAATAAAACGCTCCGTCATATGTGAAGTCAAGGAAATCTCAGGCACCAGTAAGATGGCTGTTTTCCCCTTATCCAAAGCTCCTTGGATTATTTGTAAGTAAACCTCGGTCTTCCCACTTCCTGTAATCCCTTGAAGGAGGAAGGGAGGCTGATGACTACCAATCGCACTGACAACCGCATCACGCGCCTGTCTTTGCTCTGGATTCAACTCCAAAGGCCGACTTGCCTCAATGCCTTCAAAATAAGCAGCCGAGCGTTGAACTTCCTTTTGGACTATGGTCACAGCACCTTGTTCCACAAAGAAGTTGACTTGCTCCCGCGAGTAGGATTCTAACAAACTAGCCAAGGAAGCACTCTCAGGATGAGAAAGCAAATAGTCTCTCAGTTCTAACTTTTTCTTGGCACGCGTAGAGATCTCAATTTTCTCTAACTGAGTAGCATCAACCTCATACCAAGACTGGGTCTTGACCTTCTTTTGATCAATTGCCTGATATTCTAGCCCAAGCAGGCCTTTTCTAGTCAATCGCATCATTTCAGCTTGCTTACCTAAATCTAGAGAAGAAAAGGCAAGCGAATCTTCTGAACCAAACAGACGATCTCGGTCTTCCTGACTCAGACCTGCCAGAGGATAGAGAATCTTGTCATAGCTGGAGTTCAGAAATCCAGGTAACATAGCCTTGAGGATGGAGATCTTGTAGGAGAAGACGGACTTGCGTAACTCCTCAGCCAGCCAGAGTTGTTCTTGCGTGAGAACAGGAGAAAAATCCAGTACCTCGGCTATATCTTTTAAATCTTGCTCCATCTCTTCCTCATCTGATTGGAACTCCAAACCAAGAACAATCCCTTGAATCAGGCGATTGCCCTTGCCAAAAGGCACATGAACCCGCATCCCAACTTCCAGCATTCCCTCAAATTCCTCAGGAATCCTATAACTATAGGGCTGGTCCGTCTGCATCAAGGGCACATCAACGATAATCTTGGCTATAGCCATCTTCTCACCTCCTCCTTATCAGTACATTCTTGCAATAGAAAAAATAAGATTGAGTCCCCCCAACCTTAAATTTTTTCACCATCTTCTTTTTCTTTAGCGATTTGCTCTTTGATTTTCTTTTCTTCTTCTTCTTTACGGCGTTTTTCTTCTTCGATACGGCGACGCACTGCTTCACGTTTTCCTTCTGGATCTGGGTGAATGGTTACGTTTCCTGATTCGATTTCTTCTAAAGCGCGAAGAGTTGATTTTTCAGACTTGAAACCTTGAGTTGCTGGCGCACCTGCTTCCAACTCGTGGGCACGTTTTGCTTCCAAGATTACGAGTGAATATTTTGAAGGAACCTTGTCGAGCAAGGTATCAATAGAGGGTTTTAACATCATTTGCTTGTACCTATTTTCTAAATTTTATCGGGTAGTTGGAGACTTCGGTAACATCTCCTGATAGTGACCAATAACACGATCCACACGGAAGTGCTCTGCTTCGATCACACGTTTGACACGCTCAGCAGCTAGGGGCACCTGATCGTTGACAATCGCATAATCATACTCACGCATGAGGGCAATTTCTTCCTTGGCTTTTTCGATTCGTTGGGCAATCACTTCTGCACTGTCTGTTCCACGACCTACCAAACGATCTTGCAATTCATCCAAATCTGGTGGTGTCAGGAAGATAAAGACAGCATCTGGAACCTTTTTTTTGACCTGAAGAGCACCTTGAACTTCAATTTCAAGGAAAACATCGATTCCCTTGTCCAAAGTTTCATTGACATAGGTCAGAGGAGTTCCATAGTAGTTGCCGACATATTCTGCGTATTCCAACATCTGTCCTTGACGAATCAGTTCTTCAAACTCTTCACGAGTACGGAAGAAATAGTCAACACCGTCCACTTCTCCAGGACGTTGTGCGCGTGTCGTCATCGATACAGAGTATTGAAATTGGTTTTCAGAACTCTCAAAAATCTCTCTTCTAACCGTTCCTTTTCCAACCCCTGAAGGACCAGAAAAAACGATTAGTAAGCCTCGGTCTGCCATTGTGTCTCCTTTTAGTCAGTCTGTAAAAATAAAATAAGATTTCCCTTCAGATAGTAGCATTTAGTACAAACTATCCTTCTACAGTCTTTCTATCTAGTGTAACAAAAAAGCAGTAATTTTTCAACTGCTCTTTCTTATTTATTTAGATTTATACAAGGTATTCCCTTAAAATATACTTGCCTTTTTATTCTATTTAAGAGATAATGAAACGACTAGTATAAAAAGGAGAGATTTATGCCAATTTATAAAGGAAAGAATGTTGATGAAGCGATTGAAAATGGCTTATATGAACTCAATCTCAAAAAAAATGAGGTTAAAATCAATATTATTGAAAAAGGAAATGCTGGAATATTTGGTTTTTTTGAAAAAGAAGCTGAAGTTGAAATCACACCACTGAGCCCTATGGAATTAAAATTCAAAAAATTAATTCCATATTTAACTGGTGCAGGTGTGACATTTACAATTCTTCTTTTAGTTCTATTTGGAGGAAACTCAGATAAATCAACTACTGTTTCTACTCCTTCATCTACAGAAACTAGTAGCGTTGTTGAAAAATCTGTCGAGAAAACTAGTGAATCATTCTCTACATCATCAAGTTCGACGCCTGCTTCCTCTAGTTCAACTAACACCACATCAAGCTCGACCAAAACCTCGTCAACAAGCCTATCACAAACATCTATTATCACAGTAGAAAACAATGAAGACTTTAAATCTCTGATTCAAACTAAGGATAAAAAAACAAAATCTAAATTAGTAAAAAAACTTAAAGATCAAACTACTGAATTTGATGCCTATATTGACAAAATAACTAAAAAAATAACTAAATTTGATGTCACTATATATCCTGACAACTATATCCATAATGAACAACCTATAGCAAATTTTATATTTTCAAAAAGAAAATTAACCTCTAATTCTGCTTTTAAATCATTTAACAATAAAAATTTTATAGACGGACAAAAAATACATATTCGAGCTAAAATACAGTCCTATAACGATAAACAAGATTTAATCTACTTATCACCAATTGAGATTTCACCTCGATAATATAACAAATAGTTGCAAATAATTTATTCAAAAAACTGAAGTCAGATTCTCTTCTGACCTCAGTTTTTATTATTTAGCATAATCTACTGCACGAAGCTCGCGAATCACGGTTACCTTGATATTTCCTGGGTAATCGAGATTGTTTTCAATTTTCTCACGAACTTTGTGAGCCAAGATTGTGACTTTGTCGTCCTTGATTTGTCCTGGATTGACCATGATGCGGATTTCACGTCCTGCTTGAAGGGCAAAGCTAGTTTGCACTCCTTCAAAGCCGTTAGCAATTTCTTCCAAATCATGGAGACGCTTGATATAGCTTTCAAGAGACTCACTACGAGCACCTGGACGGGCCGCACTCAAGGCATCTGCTGCAGCGACGATCACTGCAATGACGCTCTCAGCTTCAACATCTCCGTGGTGACTAGCAATTGTATTCACCACAACCGGATGTTCCTTGTACTTACGAGCCAATTCCATACCGATTTCAACGTGGCTACCTTCAACCTCGCGGTCAATGGCTTTCCCAATATCGTGAAGGAAACCAGCACGACGGGCAAGAGCCGCATTTTCACCAAGCTCGCTCGCCATGATACCAGCCAACTTAGCAACTTCAATCGAATGGCGCAAGACATTTTGTCCATATGAAGTACGGAACTGCAAACGTCCCATAATCTTCATCAAGTCCGGATGAAGGTTTGGCGCACCAATTTCATAGGCAGCAGCCTCACCGTACTCACGAATCTTATTGTCAATCTCTTGACGGTTTTTCTCAACCAACTCTTCGATGCGAGCTGGATGAATACGACCATCCTTGAGCAACATTTCCATAGTCATACGGGCAATTTCGCGACGAATTGGATCAAATCCTGACAAGGTCACCACTTCTGGTGTATCATCGATAATCACATCGACCCCTGTCAAACTTTCAAAGGTACGAATGTTACGACCTTCACGACCAATAATGCGTCCCTTCATAGTATCATCTGGGAGATGAACTGTTGAGTTTGTCGACTCCGCTACATATTCACCAGCGATACGTTGCATGGCTTGAACTAAAATATCCTTAGCCATTTTATCAGAACGTTCCTTAACCTCTTGCTCAGCTTCACGAATGCGGCTGGCAATCTCCTTTGTCAAGTTTTCCTCTGTCTGAGCCAAGATAATATCTCGTGCTTCTGCCTGCGACAGAGCACCAATACGCTCTAGTTCTGCTTCTTTTTGTCTTTCGACTTCCTCTAATTGCTCTTCACGCGCATCAAGGTTTTTCGCTCTATCAGAAATACTTTGTTCTTTTTGTTCAAGTGTTTGTTCTTTACTCGTCAAATTGTCGTCCTTACGGTCGAGGCTAGTAGCTCTCTCGGTCAAACGACTTTCGATTTGTTTGAGTTCTTGACGTTCTGATTTGAATTCAGCGTCCACTTCTTCACGGTATTTTCTGGCTTCTTCTTTGGCCTCCAATAGTGCTTCTTTTTTAAGAGACTTGCTTTCACGCTTAGCTTCATTAACAAGTAAATCTGCTTCACGCTCAGCTTGTCCACGTAAATTAGTTGCTTCTTGTTCAGCATTTAAAAGCATCAACTCCGCAGCTTCCTGAGATGATTTCATCTTAGCTGAGATGCTGACATATCCAATGACTAAACCAATGATGACGGCAAAAACAGCAATCGCAAGCGACATGATCTCCATGTTTTTACCTCATTTTATTGTTATTCCGAATGACATACATTCTTTTACATTCTACCATAAAAAAGTGATTTTCACAAACCTAAAATAGAATATGTTTTAGGGAAATTGGAGTTTATTTTACTAAAATATGTCTGTGCAATCCTTATTTCTTAGAAATAGTTGCTTAGTAGAGATTTGAGAAAAGTCTACCTTTCAGTAGACTTAGTAATGATCTTTAAAGGACAAGAAAGCCACGTTATCTCCATCCATCATATAAATCAAGCGATTTTCTGCATCAATACGACGTGACCAAGCTCCTTGGTAGTCATATTTAAGCGGTTCTGGTTTTCCTATTCCTGTAAACGGATTACGTTGAATATCCTTGATTATCTTGTTGATTCTTTTGAGTGTTTTCTTGTCTTGAGTTTGCCAGTAGCAATAATCTGCCCAGGCATCTTCTGTAAACTTGAGCAGCATTTCTTACTCCTCAATAACATGGACTTGAGTGGTTCCAGCACGAACTTGAGCCATTCCTCGCAAGACCTTGTCAGAAAGTTCCTTGTTTTGAGCGATTCTCAAAGTTTCCTGAATACTATCCCACTCACTCTTTGAAAGGACTACAATGTCCTCGTCTGGATTTTTATTGACCACCGTCAAAGGCTCAAATTCATCGTTTACCTTCTTCATGTAGTCCTTTAAATGATTTCGGAATGTTGAATAAAGAACTGCTTCCATAACCATACCTCGTTTTACCTCTTTTCCACTATTATACACGAAAAGAAAGAAATTGTCAGGAACTTGTACAAGATTTTCTTTTCTATCTATATATTCGTAAAAATTCTCAAAAAGCCTACCTTTCAGTAGACTTAGTTTGTTTCTATTCTAATGGGCACTCTTCCAAAATTCTGCTCTGCTATACTTGGTTGTCCTAGTTGGTAAATTCGGTCTGACTTTTGAGTCATGGTATCCCATGGTTCTTTGCCAATTCGGCTGACTAGATTGACCTGCGCTTTCAGAGACTTGAGGTGTTGTCTGCCTTTTTCGGTAAATCCAAGGACGTGGATACCTTCTGGCAAGTCACTTTCTCTAGCTTGCACCAAGATATAAGTCAAGAGGCGTCTGACACGCGCCTTGGTATAACGCTTGGTCGCAACCGCCTCGACTAATTCGTCAACAGACTGAGCCGTCTTGATAGTTTCCTTGATGCGCACAGCCATCTCTTGATTGACCTGATAGATGGTGGTTAGGTCTGGATTTGACAAGATTTGATAGCGGAGCAAAGGAAAATAGTCTTCCCAGCTCACCTTACTCGTCTGCTCAAATAGGGCAACAGAAGGCATAAAGCGTTCTAAGAAATCTTTGTCACTTTGATGCTGACGAAGAGCTGTCGCCGAGGCAAAGTCCACATCCTTGTCCACAGAATGGTAACCAGCGCCCTGACGCTGAATCGGATGAAGTTTGATGTTGTACCCAGCAACCGCCTTGGCATAGGCCAGAGCAAGGACATGATTGGGCGTATTGCCTGAAAAATCAAGACCCGCAAATTGCTTCCACATGGCCTGAGTTTTCTGGGGATAGGAAAGGGAATCAGGTCGATTTTCCACAAATTGCTCCATCTCAGCACCCTGCTCTGTGTATAAGTCAGCAATTTTCTGGTAATCCAGAACTTCTTCTGTCCCAAAAACCAGGCTATCAATGCCCAATCGAGCCAAGATATCCACAGCCCCTTGGCCAAAGAAATCCGCCGCCTGAACACTAACTAAAAAGGGCAATTCCACTATCAAGTCTGCGCCATTTTCCAGTGCCATCTGGGCCCTTGTCCACTTATCCACAATAGCAGGCTCGCCTCTCTGCATGAAATTCCCAGACATGGCGACAATTTTCAGCCCCTCTGCCTGATCCAGCAGGTATTTGTGGCCATTATGAAAAGGATTAAACTCCGCGATAATACCTGTGATGGTCATAGTAATCTCCCTTCCTAATGACGAAATCTACGATACCACTCAGGCAATCTCCCTCTCCAGTTAAGCCATTGTTTTTCTCCCACTGGAAGGATCTCTGCTAGTTGTTCATTACTATAATTCTTTTGTAGTTTAGGATAAGCTATCAACATAGTTGGACTATGGTATCCAGCAACCGTCATTGGCCATGTTCCGTACATTAGCATATGTCGGATATCATCCTCTGATTTTATTTCATTTACTAACATATCAAAAAGTTTCTTGGACATATCGTAAACAACTAACTCTGAAAATACGGTTCCTTCTTCCTGAACATAAAAGTATTGCCCATCTTTTTCCCAAAGCGTTCCATTTTGACGGATACGATTAAACTGCGAAACTTCTTCCCAAGAATATTTTGATCGAACCATATCAACCTCCTACTTCTGCACCACAAAAAACCAACGGGTGCTGGTTTCTGTTGGCTCCTTGTCCTCAAAGTCTGCATAGAGTTTGAAAGACTTAAACCCAGCCTGCTCCAGCAAGATATCATAGGTCAAGACTTCGTATGTACGCTCCTCATGCACTTCATCGTGGCGACTAAAGGAACCATCGGCTTCCTTGATAAAGAAAGTCAACTCATGAACGATAGAGTGAGGCGCTGCATCCTCATAGGTATCCCATAGCATGGCGAAATCTTCCGCATTTTCATGGTAGGAATAGCCTGGAAAAATTTCATCTGTCTGGTAGGTCGAATGCACATCAAAGATGAAAACTCCATCTTCATTAAGGGCATTATACACTTCCTTAAAAACATCCCCTACTTCCACCTCATCCTGCATGTAGCAGATTGAGTCCGAGTAACACGTGACAAAATCATATTGACCTGCCTTGGACAAATCTAGCATATTGCCTTCAATAAAATCAATCTTTTGCTTGGCTGAAGCAGCTCTCTTCTGAGCAATCTTCAACATATCCCCACTCAAGTCAAGTCCAGTCACATCAAAACCAGCTTGAGAGAAGCGCACCGATTGAATTCCTGTCCCACAAGCCAATTCCAAGAGTTTCTTTCTCTCCTTGGTCTTAGGCAAATGACGCAGAGAAAAATCCGTCCATTTGTCGTATAAACTATCGTCCATGACCGCATCATAGACCGCCGCAAAGGTTTCATAAGTTGCCATAATCATGATACCAAGAGCCTCCATGGCAAACAACCACTCGCTCTTTACCTTTCCATCAATTTTCTAAAATAAGCAAAGAAACCCAGTTGACTACAACTGAGTTCATCTTCTAAGCAAGAGCTTCTGAAATATCTACTGAATTTGCCTCATGCCATAGCTTTTCTAGGTTATAGTGGGCACGCATTTCTTCTGAAAAGACATGCACAACGACAGCACCGAGGTCTAGTAAGACCCAACCTCCAGCTGCATCGCCTTCGATATGGCTACCTTTAAAGCCTGCATCAGCTACTTTTTCACGGATGTTATCAGCGATAGCGTCCAACTGACGGCTATTCATTGAACTAGTAATAACAAAGTAATCCGTCACGCTAGTCAAATCTTGTACATCAAGTGCGAGGATATCCTCCGCACGTTTCTCATCAGCCGCTTTCACGACTAGTTCTAGTAATTCTTTTTCGTTCATTTAATCCTCTTTTTTAGAAAATATGTTTGTAATCTAGGACATCTGCAAAGCGCTCCTCCCAAATGTCCTCATAAAATTCATTAATCGTTTCTGCTGGAATATCATCCCCATCAAAGGTTGTGACAGCACCTTCTGGAATAATCAGCTTATAGCCATATTCAAAGGCAACCTTGACAGAGGTATCCACACAATATTCTGTCTGCATGCCACATAAAACTAATTTTTCAATCCCCTGTTTATCCAAGTATTCTTTTAAGCCAGTTTCTTTGAAAATACTGTTATACTTCTTCTGAAAGACCTTTTCATTAGGTTTTCGATTTAAAAGTCCAGATATCTGCCAATCTTCTGATGTTTGAGCTTCAGAATCCTCAATATGTTGAACATAGATAATTTCGATATTCTTGCTTCTAGCCTGGTTTTGTAAATAAGAAATTTTTTCCAATAGACTATTTGTCTGAAAACCGGTTTCCACTAAAATATTCTGAACATCAATGATTATAAAAGCCGTCTTCATTTAGTCCTCTTTCAAATAGTGCACAAAGGCGTTATAGGTTTCAAGGGTTTGGGGATAGATGGGGAATCTCTGATGAGCCAGATGCTCCACGGTACGAGTTGTTTCGTAGGCCACTGCCTTATTGAGCGATAGCTCAGCAATTTCACGCGCCACATCCACTCCTGGAAAGGCACGGTTATGCTCGATATAGTCTGCAACGTAGATGACTTTATCTAGGTCTGTCATCTGACCAGCCCCGACTGTATGAATTTCAATAGCTCGCAGGATTTCTGAATCATGCAAATCTAAATCTTCCTGAATCTTGTAGATGCCGACCATGCCATGCCAGACATTATTGCCCCAGTTTTTGAGGTCAGGGTCTAGCTGATAACGGTCAATCAAATCCAGAAATTCCTGATCTGACAGCTTTTTAGCATAGTCATGAAGGAGCCCTGCTAGACCTGCTTTCTCAGCATCGACTCCAAATCTCTCGGCTAGCTCTATGGCTGCACTCTCTACACCTAGACAATGGGTTAAACGTTTTTCAGGTAGAAGCTCTGCCATTTTTTCCAACAAAGCCTCACGAGAGCAGTTGATATAGTCTTGATATACCATCAGTAGAGCCCCTCCTTCTCGATGTAGTCTAGCACAGGCTGAGGTAGGAGAAAATTGGGTTTCCGACCTTGAGCAATGAAGTCACGCACCATGCTGGACGAGATATCCATGAGAGGCACATCCACCCAGATAACTGGATAGGAAGTCCCAGCCTTGTAGCGTGGACGCTGAACCCCCACAAACTGAACCATGTCAACCAGCTCATCAATTCGGTACCATTTAGGCAGATAGTCCACCATATCAGCTCCGATAATGAAGTAATAATCCGTATCAGGATGTTGCTCTGTCAAGATTTTCATGGTGTCGTAGGTGTAGGAAATCCCCTTGCGCTCCAACTCGATGGTTTCAATGGCTAGGCCTTCAATTCCCTCAATCGCCAATTCAAGCATATTGAGACGATGGTGCTCAGGAATAGTTTCCTTTTTATCTACATGAGGAGGTTGGTATTCGGGCATAAGCAAAACCTGGTCCAGTCCCAACTGCTGGCGTACTTGGTCCGCAACAATGAGATGGGCATTGTGAACAGGGTTAAAATTCCCCCCTAAAATCCCGACTTGTTTGCGTTTTTTCTCCTTGATTTCTGGCTCCAACTCTACCTTGGTAAAGGGAGTCAATAATTCGATTGCCATAGGCTAGTCTCCTTTATTTCTCTGTAAAAACAGTTGTTTGGAGTAGTTTTTCTATATTTCTTTGACTTTTTTAGAAATCTTGCGATTCTCTTTCTTGCTAGACTGTTTAAACAAAATCAAGATGCGTCCGATTTTTTGGACTGTATCCACACCGATTTCTTCTTCCAAGATTTCAGCTACTTCGTGGATGTTTTCATCTGTGTTTTGTAAGAGCGTTACTTTAATCAATTCACGAGCATCAAGAGCTTGGCGGACGCTGGTTTTGATTTGGTCGTTAAGTCCATTTTTTCCGATTTGGATGATGGGTTTGAGGGTATGTGCCTGGCTGTTGAGGAAGGCACGTTGTTTTGATGTTAATGACATAATTTTCTTCCTTGTTTTTTGATAGTTATTTTAGGTGGTGAGGGACGGTCGGAACTAATTTTCCAAAGATCTCATCTTTGAAAAATGGATTTCCTGACCTCACAATTGAGCCTTGGTCTCAATTGTGCCCCTTGCCAATCTACAGATTGGCAAGACACCACGGCAATAACTATCGCTATATGAGCTCACTTTGTTCGCTCAGCGATTTTGTTTTAAATAATTGCTTTTCGTGTGACGACTGCAACGCCTTCTGGTGCCCAGACGGCGACTTTGGCGGTGCCTGTTACGCGAATCCAGCCGAGTCCTGAAATCACTAGGTCTGTCTTATCCTTGATGGTAAAGACATGTTGGACTAGTTTTGGAAAATCTTCTTTTTCCTTGCTATTTGGTGGTGTCAAAAGAGTTCCAAGGTGCTTACCATAAAATTCACTAGCTCCTTCTAGTTTGGTACGATGGAGTTTGAGTTCATTGTCAAAGAAGGCTGTGAAACCTTGCTTTTCTCCTGATATGAAGTCAAATCGTCCCAAGCCACCTAAAAACAGGGTTTGTTCAGAATTAAGCTGATAGGTTTTGGGCTTGATTTCCTTTTTAGGGCTGACATACTTGAGGTTTTTAGCAGTCAAATAATGAGCCATCTGGTGGCGGTGGATAATTCCCGGCGTATCGTAAATATAAGATCCGTCATCAAGTGGAATCTCAATCTTGTCCAAGGTTGTCCCTGGGAAACGCGAAGTCGTGATGACATTCTGGTCACCCGTGATTTCTTGGATAATGGCATTGATGAGAGTTGATTTTCCAACGTTGGTTACACCAACCACATAGACATCGCGCCCCTTACGATAGTGCTCGATTTTGTCAATGACTTCCTTAATGGCATGTTTGTTTTGTGCCGAAGTTAAGACGACATCGACTGGACGAAGGCCTTCTTCGTGGGCACGTTCCATGAGCCACTGGCTAATCTTGCCTGGTTTAACAGACTTGGGCAAGATATCTTTTTTATTTCCCACCAAGAGGACATCATTGCCTGAGACAAAACGTGGCAAGCCTGGGATGACAGAGCCATTGAAATCAAAGATATCAATGACATTGACCACCAAGGCATCACTGTCTCCCACCTCGTGCAAGAGCTTGAGGAAATCATCGTCCGTCAACTGGACATCCGTGATTTCATTGTAGTGGCGGAGACGGAAACAGCGTTGGCAATAGACTTCGCCAGTCTCCAAGCCTTTTTCAAGTGCTGACTGAGGAGTAAATCCAAGTCCAGCCTTGTCTGTCGTCTGAATGGTTGATCCACAACCAATACAGAGAATTTCTTCCATAGTTAAATTCCTTTTTTATATGTAATCGGTCCGTACTTTTCAGTGATTTTTCGCATGACACGACGCTCACGAGCTCGGTTAATCTGAGTTTTGATCGAGTCATGTTGGACCAAGGGTTTGACTAAAATCGAGCGAATGCCAGCACGGTGGGCTGCTCGAATATCTGTCATGAGCTGGTCGCCAACCATGACCACTTCACTTTTCTCATAGTGGAATTCCTTCATGGCACGGTCAATCCCAAATGTGAAGGGCTTCAAGGCCCAATAAACGTAATCAATCCCAAATTTTTCAACTGCTCGTTGAACTCGTTTTTTGGTGTTATTTGAGACCACAATGATGCGAATACCCGCGTCACGGAGATCATGTAGCCATTGCTTCATCTCTGGCGTCCCATCAGGGTTGTTCCAAGCAATGAGGGTATTGTCCAAATCGACCAAAACAGCCTTGATTCCCTGCGCCTGCAGGCTTGGGACTGTCAGATCATAGACTGCTTCCACAGCAAAGTCTGGCATGTAGTTTTCAATCACCATTTTGGCTCCTTTTCTTTTATTTTCTAGTAATTTTCTTCAGCCATTGAGATAAGGCCACCCATAAAATCAAGCTAGTCATTAAGATATAAATCCAAGCATTTGGCTCTTCTGTAAATGGTAGAGGAACATTCATTCCGAAGAAACCTGTAATAACCGCAAGTACTGCTAGTAAGACGGAGATAATAGTCAAAATTGACAAACTA
>NZ_JAJNSC010000018.1:0-66279 GCF_027497975.1 Streptococcus sp. SM5
TGGGAGCGATTTTTATCTTCACAGTGAGTCCTACTCAAGCCTTACTTTCTCTTCTTCTATATCAAGTTATACAGCTGATTGAAGGAAACCTTATTTATCCAAAAGTTGTAGGTCAGTCTATTGGTTTACCAGCCCTTTTCACGCTTGCGGCTGCTAGTATCGGAGGGAATCTTTTCGGACTACTTGGAATGATATTCTTTACCCCCGTATTTGCTGTTATCTATCGATTGGTTAAAGAATTTGTCGTTGCAAAGGAAAATCAGGTAGATTAAGAAAAACTAAATTTAATAAGATATACTGAGAAGAGAGTGAGAGATTCTCTTCTCTTTTATTTTTAAATACTTTTCTACAAAAAGCTATTGGACGTCAAAAAAGTCTTGGTTTCAAGGCTTATTCCTGTTGATTTAGATGCCCCCTACATGGATTTGTAAGAACTTTTCATATTGAAAATAAACAAAAATGTTGAAATATAGCTGATTTTAGGGAAATACTTTTAGGTGTTTTCAATGTCAGGATTTAAAAATGGGGCAAAAGTGGGGCAAAAACGAATGACTCACATTTGGTTTGAAAACCTATAATACCTAATGATTATGCCATACTAGATATATAGTGTTGTTATAAATAAATGTCAGTGCGAGATCAAATTGGAGAATAAAATGGAAAAACAAATTTCTACGCAGAATGGAATGCGAAAAAGTGATAATTAAAGAGACAAAAAAGCTGAGAATATGATTTCCCAGCTTTTTTGAATGCGATAGAAATAGCAACTAGACTATTTACGAAAGGCCTCAATAATGTAGGTGAAGCCAGTAACTAAAACTGAAAAGGCAATGACATAAACGACAAAGACACCTGTAGCCACTGGATTGAACAGAATCACTAGACCTAGTAAAAATTCAAGTAAGGCTACCCACGTGATATTGCTACCAATAATAGGGAAAATCAATCTTAGACGATTGCCTTTAAAGAAAGCAATAATGGCTTCTACAATTAACCAAATTCCTACAATGGTCGGAATGACGACCGGCAGGGTCACAAAGCCATAAGCAACGAGGTAAAGAGCTAAGAGAAGACTAACAAATCCTTGGAAAAGATAAACAGGTGAGCGAAGCTCTTTTGGTGCAGAGAAATAGCCTAAAATAGCTGCTATAGAAGAAACCAGTAAACCAAATGAAATCCACCAGCTGTAAGCAACAAGATTAGCTACTGGGTTTGTAAATAGGAAAAGTCCTAAAAGGACAAAAACAACTCCTGCAAGGAATAGCAGTAAACGATTAGAAAATTTCATTTCAATACCCCCTATATAGTATAGTATAGTTTGTTAATAAAACTATTGTACTTATTTTTATAGAAAATGTCAATAAAATAAATAAACAATTTGGAAGTTTCAGTCTGACTTACAAAAAGAAAAGGAGTTTTCACTCCTTTTCACAGATTTAAGACAAAGTCCTTATAAAAGTGTCTTCTAAAGATTTTAACTTCAATCTGAAGCGAGGTTATCCTCGCTTTTTCTATTTATCAAACAATTCCTTATTTTCAATCAAGAGTTCTAGTGGAGATTTTTCTCTTGCTACAATAAAACCAGGTTCATATTGAGTATGAAATGTTCTTTTCTGAGAAGTTGGATCAATATACAACTCATCTCCATCTTCTGTGTATAGTTGGTTGCCTTTTGTTAGATAAAGTAAATCCTCTAAGTGCTGTCCATAAGTATGTAGGAAATGTTCGATGTATTTGACAGCTTTTAAGATCTCACTTACTTTGTCAGAGTATTCATTCGATTCAAGAACACTCTTTTCTAACTCAATCTCTTTACTAGTTCCAAATAGTTGGGTTGGAGTTGCATTAAAATATTCTGCTATCTTATCCAAATTTGCAAAGGTAGGATAGCTTTTTTGTTTTTCGTAATCAGAGATGTTTGGAAAGATTGCTCATAAAAAAATGTGGGGCAAATGATGGGGCAAATCAGTTATAGACAAGCAAAAAAGCCTTATAAATCAAGGCTTTTTCCTGTTGATTTAGATGCCCCCTACAGGGCTCGAACCTGTGACCCATAGATTAAGAGTCTACTGCTCTACCAACTGAGCTAAGGAGGCAAATAAAAAGCTGTATTGGTGCCGAAACTTCACGGTTTGTATTGAACCCGCGCAATTAAGCAGGTGGGCAACTCGCTCTAACTGAAGCTGTTTCCGTGTGAGACGGCCTACATGCTGTTAGAAGACTTTTGTTTCCCTAATAATACAAAAAATAGTCGGTCAACACTTAAATGTGAAGTCGTACACCACAGCGTTTCTATGATTATATGATACCACTTTTTCAAAAAAAATCAAGGGAAAATTAAAAATTTTGAAAAGGATTTCATAAGTTTCGTAATTTATCAATGGTTTCCTTGCGTTGAGCCAGGGCACGTTCGTATTTTCCACTATCTTCTGGTGAGAAGTAGCTATGGTTGCGAATTTTTTCTGGCAAGTACTCTTGTTTGACCCAGTGACCTGGGTAGTTATGTGGATAGAGATAATTTTGGGCGTTACCTAGTTCCTTGCTACCGCTATAATGTCCATCTCGCAAGTGACGTGGAATCGGTAGATGCCCCGATGTTTTAAGGTCAGCCAAGGCCTTATCTATAGCCACGTAGGCTGAGTTAGACTTAGGTGAAAGTGCCAGATCAATGACGACATTGGCAATGAGAATACGAGCCTCTGGGAAACCGATTCTTTGCGCAGCATCCAAAGCAGTTACGGTATGAATCTGAGCTTCTGGATTAGCTAAGCCAATATCTTCATAGGCAATCACAGTCAAACGACGAGCTAGGCTAGGAAGATCACCAGCTTCTATCAAGCGAGCAGCATAGTGGAGACTAGCATCGACATCGGATCCACGGATGGATTTCTGTAGGGCAGAGAGAACATCATAGTGTCCATCTCCATCCTTGTCCATAGTGATGTAGCTTCTCTGGAGGCTATTTTCCATGATATCGAGTGTAATATGGCGGATACCTTCATCATTTGCCGGAGTCGAAAGAACTGCTAAGTCCAGCGAGTTAAAGGCAGAACGGAGATCTCCATTGGTAGATGTTGCGATAAAATCAAGGGCATCATCATCTAACTCAACAGGGAAATCAAAACCTCGTTCAGGGTCAGTTATGGCTATTTGAATGGCTTCTTTGACATCTTGGTTAGACAAGGGTTCCAACTCAAAAATCTGAACACGACTGCGGATGGCTGGAGTGACAGAAAAGAAAGGATTTTCAGTCGTAGCCCCAATCATAATAACTAGTCCACTTTCCAAGAGAGGCAGGAGAAAGTCTTGTTTAGTCTTGTCAAGACGATGAATCTCGTCTAGTAGCAGTACAAGGCCACCTGAGAATTTAGCTTCCTCAGCGATTTCTTGGAGGTGTTTTTTACTATCAACTGTCGCATTGAAGGTCCGAAAAGCATACTTGGTCGTTCCAGCGATGGCTGAAGCGATACTGGTTTTTCCGATGCCTGGAGGTCCGTAGAGGATCATAGAGGATAGGCGATTGGCTTCCACCATACGGCGGATAATCTTGCCAGGTCCAACTAGATGCTCCTGACCGATGACCTGGTCGATGGTTTTGGGGCGCATACGAAGCGCGAGATTGTCTGGCATAGTAGTCCTTTCTAACATGGATTTTCTGATACGAATGTGGTAAGATGGTAGTATCTATTTTAGCATATTTCCGAGTATTCGGGGCGATTGAAGAGTCGTATAGAAAGAGGACAACATGGCAACATACGGATTTTTAGATGTTTTACAAGAAGAGTTGGACAAGAACTTTCCTTTTGACTATGAGATTAGCTGGGACAAACGCAATCATGCAGTTGAAGTGAGTTTTCTGCTAGAGGCGCAAAATCCTGCAGGAGTGGAGATGCTAGATGAGGATGGAGAGGTGTCATCAGACGATATCCTCTTTGAAGAAGCGGTGCTTTTTTATAACCCTGCCAAGTCAACAGTTAATGCAGAAGAGTATCTCACAGTCATCCCTTATCTGCCGAAGAAAGGTTTTTCTCGTGAATTTTTAGCTTATTTTGCACTATTCCTCAAAGATACTGCAGAGGTTGGACTAGATGCCCTCATGGACTTTTTGGAAGACCCAGAAGCAGAAGAATTCGTCATGGAATGGAACCAAGAAGTCTTTGAAGAAGGGAAAGTCGGTCTAGAAGAGAGCACTTTTTATCCTTATCCGAGATATTAGGAGTTGGTTGGAGATTTTATGAAGAAAATTGGGACGTATTTGGTTTATGTGCTAGCTTTTGTCTTTATTATGCTAGCTTTTGCTTGTGGAACTATCGCATTTGCAGAGTTGGGGTATTCAGCAGTTTTAGCCTTTACTTTTGGTTATTCCTTCGCTCTTTTAAGCATGTATTTAATCTTTATTCTTCATGAGTTGGGTCATGCTTTTTGCGGCTACTTGACAGGCTATCGGCTGGTGGCTTTTGGATTAGGACATTTTCTTTTGACCAAAAAGTCAGACAGATTTCATCTTAGTCGAACAGCAGTTATAAAAAATGTTGGTGCTCAGTATATTGGATTGAAAGAAGATGAAAGCGATCAAAGAATCATCCTGATGCTTTCAGGAGGCTTGCTAGTTCATATCAGCTTGATGTTATTGGCGATATTGTTTGGATTTTTGACAAGAAGTTGGTATTTTGCTGGTACTTGGATTTTTTTGAATTTGTCTTTCTTCCTAAACAATGCTTTGCCAGTCGGCATCACCGATGGAGCGAAAATTTGGGAATTGAGACAACACCCTGAAAATACCAAATACGCCTACTTGGTATTGAGACATTCTGCTCAAACTTTGCTGGCTCCTCAAGAATATAATTTAAAAGACTTTATCATGCCTGTCGCTGAGGATGCGAGAGGGAGTTTTGCAGAAAGTGTTCAGACTCTTCAGGGATTGGTATTCATATTGGATGATAATATAGAGCTTGCAAAGCAACAGTTGCAGTCTGTGCTAGAGAAAACAGATAATCCAATGTCTAAAACTATTTCTCAATTATACCTTCTTCAAATTGCTCTGATAGAAGGAGATAATGAGAAAGCGGAAGAATATGCAAGTATTCGGGGGGTCAAATCCTTTTTATCTCTAAAAACAGCAGATATGCAGGTCATTCAAGCTTGGTATCAATTTAAGGTAAAGAAAGATGTAGTTCAAACTCACAAGGCTATGAAGATTGCTAGACAGAAAATGAATAGCAGCCGAATGCTGCGGGATGAGAAAGCCTACTACCAGCAGTGGTTAGATGAGTTGGAACAAGCTATACAGGAAGAAGAGACTCAGGTTAGCTGAGAAATAGAAAAGGGAGCTGTATGATGCTTCAGAAATTTAAGAGGTTATTTAGTAAAAAATCCCAAGAACGTGAGTCGATTTTTCCCCGAAATCGCTTTGCGGATCTAGATTTCGAGCGAGTATTGAAGTTTGGAACTCGTCGCCTCGTTAATGAGGAGGGACGCTATGCAGAGGATGGTAAAATCACAGAACTTGAATTTCCTGAAGATTTTGCGGAATTTGAATTTCTAGTTGGTTTTAAGATGGAGGAAGAAGAGCAGTTTCAACAACTATTAGCTCGTTTAAATAGTATTGACAATGCCATTCAGTCTTATTTGGAAAGTGAGATGCAACAACCCATCCCTCAGTATGCCAAGGATCTCGGCTATACTCAGAAGAGATGGGAAAGGACATTTTACTTCCATCCTTGGATATTAAATGGTGAGGAAAATCCGCCTAATCTTCGATATGTTGCAGATTATGTAAATGATGAGTTTACGGTTTATTTTGCTAAAAAACATGGTAGATGGCAGGCGTACTGGGATGCAGAGTGCCAAAAAGTAATCGAAGAAAGCTAGCTCGTATTTTCCTAGAGAGTAATTGTTATCATAGAAAAGAGTAAATATCATGGAATTATTAGATAGCAGAATGGATTTCCAAGGTTGCAAGATTGCCTTGATTTGTGGGGATAAGGTCTTGACTATCTTACGTGATGACAAGGACGATATCCCTTGTCCCAATATGTGGGAGTTGCCAGGTGGTGGCCGTGAAGGGGATGAAAGTCCCTTTGAATGCGCAGCGCGTGAAGTTCATGAAGAACTGGGAATTCATTTAAATGAAGATTGTTTGCTTTGGGGAAAAATTTATCCTAGCGTAATCTTTGAAGGCAAGCAATCGGTCTTTATGGTTGGTCAGCTAAGACAAGAACAATTTGACAATATTACCTTTGGAGATGAAGGGCAGGGCTATAAACTGATTCCTATTGAGGAGTTTTTGAAGTCTAAACAGGCAGTGCCTCAGCTACAGGGGAGATTGAGGGATTATTTAAAAGAAAGTGAATAGAAAGGATGGTTCGGTTAAATTTCTAAACTGAACCCGCCCTAAACACTGTGCCAAAAAGATAAACTTCTCATAGACACAAGCGTCTTCAGAGAATTTCCTATTTGGCTTTGTGCATGACGGGCTTGGTATCTTAATGATGGAAACATGGCAAGAGTTAAAAGTAACAGTGAAGCGTGAGGGAGAGGAGCTGGTCTCTAATCTCTTGATTGAACTAGGCGCCCAGGGCGTTGCAATTGAAGACAGCATGGACTATGTGGGAAATGTGGACCGCTTCGGTGAGATTTTCCCAGAGGTCGAGCAACAAGAAGAAATTGTGGTGACCGCCTACTATCCTGATACGGTTGATGTAGCGGCAGTGGAGACTGATTTGCAGGCTCGTCTGGCAGAATTGACCGACTTTATGGATCTGGGTGAGGTTAAGATTGGCACGACAGCCTTGGCTGAGGAAGACTGGGCAGATAATTGGAAGAAATACTATGAACCAGCTCGTATCACCCATGACTTGACTATCGTTCCGTCATGGACAGACTATGAGGCGACTGCTGGCGAGAAGATTATCAAGCTGGATCCAGGTATGGCATTTGGAACAGGAACCCACCCGACGACTAAGATGAGTCTCTTTGCCTTGGAGCAGGTTCTTCGCGGTGGCGAAACAGTGCTAGATGTAGGGACAGGTTCAGGCGTCCTCTCCATTGCTAGCTCGCTACTTGGTGCCAAGGAAATCTTCGCCTATGACTTGGATGACGTAGCGGTTCGTGTCGCTCAGGAAAATATTGAGCTCAATCCTGGTATGGAAAACATCCATATAGCCCCAGGAGATTTGCTTAAAGGCGTGGAAATCGAGGCAGACGTCATCGTGGCTAATATCTTGGCGGATATCCTTATTCACCTGACGGATGATGCTTATCGTTTGGTCAAGGACGAAGGCTATCTCATCATGAGCGGGATTATCAAGGACAAGTGGGGCATGGTGCGTGAGTCGGCTGAGTCAGCTGGATTTTTCCTTGAAACCCACATGATCCAAGGAGAGTGGAATGCCTGTGTCTTCAAAAAAACCAAGGATATATCTGGTGTGATTGGAGGCTAGCATGCAACAGTATTTTGTAAAAGGTTTGGCTAGCTCACCTGTCACCATCGAGGACAAGGAAACCAGCAAGCACATGTTTCAGGTCATGCGTTTGAAAGAAGACGATGAAGTGACATTGGTCTTTGATGATGGCATTAAGCGTTTGGCGCGTGTGGTAAATGTAGAGGCCCGTCAGTTGGAGCTGATTGAGGAATTAGCAGACAATGTGGAACTGCCAGTCCAAGTGACCATCGCATCAGGCTTTCCCAAAGGAGATAAGCTGGAGTTTATCACTCAAAAAGTAACTGAATTAGGTGCTAGCCAGATATGGGCCTTCCCTGCAGACTGGTCAGTCGCCAAATGGGATGGCAAAAAATTGGGTAAAAAGGCCGAAAAACTAGAAAAAATCGCCCTTGGAGCGGCAGAACAAAGCAAGCGGAATCTTGTCCCAAGCATTACCCTTTTTGAGAAAAAGGCAGACTTTATAGCCAAACTTGACCAGTTTGACCGCATCGTAGTGGCCTATGAAGAGTCGGCCAAAGAAGGCGAATCAGCAGCGCTCATACAAGCAGTATCGGGTCTTGAAAAAGGAGCTAAACTGCTCTTTATCTTTGGTCCAGAAGGAGGTCTGTCACCTGCAGAAATCGAATCTTTTGTAGCTAAAGGAGCGATTCTCGCAGGACTTGGGCCTCGCATCCTACGAGCTGAAACAGCACCACTTTATGCCTTATCAGCCATCAGTGTTTTGCTAGAATTAAAGAAATAAGAGGAAGAAGATGGAACAAAAACACCGTTCAGAATTTCCCGAAAAGGAACTTTGGGACTTGACAGCCTTATATCAAGACCGTGAGGACTTCTTGCGTGCGATTGAAAAGGCGCGTGAAGACATCAATCAATTTAGCCGTGACTACAAGGGTAATCTTCACACTTTTGAAGATTTTGAAAAGGCCTTTGCAGAATTGGAACAAATCTATATTCAGATGAGTCATATCGGGAATTACTCCTTTATGCCTCAGACGACGGACTATAGTAACGAGGATTTTGCCAATATCGCCCAAGCTGGGATGGACTTTGAGACAGATGCAAGTGTTGCCTTAACTTTCTTTGACGACGCCTTGGTGGCTGCAGATGAGGAAGTTTTGGACCGTTTGGGTGACTTGCCACATTTGACTGCAGCCATTCGTCAAGCAAAAATAAAAAAAGCTCACTATCTTGGGCCTGATGTGGAGAAGGCCTTGACCAATCTGGGTGAAGTTTTCTATAGTCCGCAGGATATCTATACTAAAATGCGAGCTGGGGACTTTGAAATGGCTGACTTTGAAGCCCATGGAAAAACCTACAAAAATAGCTTTGTAACCTATGAGAATTTCTACCAAAACCACGAGGACGCGGAAGTCCGTGAAAAATCCTTCCGTTCTTTCTCAGAAGGACTACGTAAGCACCAAAATACAGCTGCGGCAGCTTACCTTGCTCAGGTCAAGTCTGAAAAATTGTTGGCAGATATGAAAGGTTATGACTCAGTATTTGACTATCTTTTAGCTGAGCAAGAAGTGGACCGTGCTATGTTTGACCGCCAGATTGACCTTATCATGAAGGACTTTGCGCCAGTCGCTCAGAGATATCTCAAGCATGTTGCTAAGGTTAATGGTCTTGAAAAGATGACCTTTGCTGATTGGAAATTGGATTTGGACAGCGCTCTGAATCCAGAGGTTAGCATTGAGGATGCCTATGATTTGGTCATGAAGTCAGTAGAACCTTTGGGACAAGAATATTGTCAAGAAGTTGCTCGCTATCAAGAAGAACGCTGGGTGGACTTTGCTGCCAATAGTGGTAAGGATTCAGGTGGGTATGCAGCTGATCCCTACCGTGTGCATCCATATGTCCTCATGAGCTGGACAGGTCGTTTGAGCGATGTTTATACCTTGATTCATGAAATCGGGCATTCTGGTCAATTTATCTTTTCGGATAACCATCAGAGTTACTTCAACGCCCACATGTCGACCTACTATGTCGAAGCGCCATCAACCTTCAATGAATTACTTTTAAGTGATTATTTGGAACACCAGTCTGACGACCCTCGTCAAAAACGCTTTGCCCTTGCTCACCGTTTGACAGACACCTACTTCCATAACTTTATAACCCACCTCTTGGAAGCAGCCTTCCAGCGCAAGGTTTATACATTGATTGAAGAAGGAGAAACCTTCGGAGCAAGCAAACTTAACAGCATTATGAAGGAAGTCTTGACAGAATTCTGGGGTGATGCTATTGAGATTGATGATGATGCAGCCTTAACATGGATGCGTCAAGCTCACTACTACATGGGCTTGTATAGTTATACCTATTCAGCGGGTCTGGTTATCTCAACAGCGGGTTACTTGCATCTGAAAAATTCTGAAACTGGAGCTGAAGATTGGCTCAAACTCCTCAAATCAGGAGGTAGCAAGACACCGCTTGAGTCAGCAATGATCATCGGAGCAGATATCTCAACAGATAAACCACTTCGTGATACGATTCAGTTCTTGTCTGATACGGTTGATCAGATTATAGCTTACAGTGCAGAGTTGGGCGAGTAGGACAATGGCAAGTGATGAGGTTCTATGATGTTATTGATAGGATTATTGGAAGTTGTTATTTTTGCTTTATTTGTAGTAATTGTTAAAAAAAGTATTGAAGGTCGTAATTGCAAAGAGGAGCTTATAGCTGAGTCGGTATTGCTATTCATCTTCTTCATATTATATTTGATTGTATTTAATTAAAAATTCTAGGTTTAAAGAATATAAAGTCATCTGAGAATTTATTTTTAATGTAAAAATCCTCTCTAAAGGGGTGACTGATTCTCCGAGTATATTTTCCAAGCGTTTTTCTTGAAACCCTTTCCTTCTTCTGATAGACTAATAGATAGTTTGAAAAAAAAGGAGACTTAACATGAAAAAATTTGTTGCTGAATTAATCGGTACATTTATGCTTGTGTTCATCGGAACAGGAGCTGTTGTTTTTGGAAATGGTGTTGAAGGTCTTGGACACCTTGGAATTGCTTTTGCCTTTGGTTTGGCAATCGTAGTCGCAGCTTTCTCAATCGGAACTGTTTCAGGTGCTCACTTGAACCCAGCTGTTTCTATCGCTATGTTTGTTAACAAACGTTTGTCATCTTCAGAACTTGTAAACTACATCCTTGGTCAAGTAGTTGGTGCTTTCTTAGCATCTGTTTCTGTATTCTTCCTCTTGGCAAATTCAGGTATGTCAACTGCAAGTCTTGGTGAAAATGCCTTGGCAAACGGTGTAACTGTATTTGGTGGTTTCTTGTTTGAAGTCATCGCAACATTCTTGTTTGTTTTGGTGATCATGACTGTAACATCAGCAAGCAAAGGGAATGGCGCTATTGCTGGTTTGGTGATTGGTTTGTCATTGATGGCTATGATTCTTGTTGGATTGAACATCACTGGACTTTCAGTAAACCCAGCTCGTAGCTTGGCTCCTGCTGTATTGGTAGGTGGCGCAGCTCTTCAACAAGTTTGGATTTTCATTCTTGCACCAATCGTTGGTGGAGTTCTTGCAGCTCTTGTTGCTAAAAACTTCCTTGGAACTGAAGAATAATTCAACTATATCGTAAAAAATCCTACTCTCCATCTTGGAGGGTAGTTTTTTATATATAAAAAACACTCCCATAACCAAATGTGGGAGTGTTTTGTGATTAACTCAATTCAGCAACGATGGCTTTGATTTGTTCTGCGGTGTGGACACCTGCCACTTGTTTAACAACTTGTCCATCTTTCTTGAAGAGAAGAGTAGGGATAGACATGATACCAAATGCACGAGCTGTGTTTGGATTTTCGTCAACGTCCATTTTAACGATCTTCAAGACATCTTCTGAAAGTTCTTCAGACAATTTTTCCAAGATTGGACCTTGCATACGACATGGACCACACCAAGTAGCCCAGAAGTCTACCAAGACCAATCCGTCTTTAGTTTCTTGTTCGAATGTTGCATCTGTAATTGCTTTTGCCATAGTATTTCTCCTTTTTAATTATATTGGCTTAAATCTTGTTTCATGAGATAGAAGAAAACATCTCCATAAGTCCCATGGTAGTCCAAATCATGTCCCTTGTAGGTTACTTTTTGGACAGGGTAGTAGTCTGCGACACCAATCAGGCAGGCATGTTGAGAACGTTCAAATTCTTCGTATGACTCGAAGGTCATGGTTCTCTCTTGCTTGCTGGCATCAAGATAAGTGATTTCAATCATAGGATTCTCCTTTGCTAAATCATATCTTCATTTTACTCCTTGGAAAAAGGAATGTCAAGAAAATTGATTGCGCACGCAAGTTTTTTTGTAAAAATTTTAGGAAAGCCAACTTGCTTTTGTTTCAAGGCTTTCTTCTACAGCTTTTTGTAGATAGGCAAGAGTTGTCTGACCCTCCTTAGTGAGGCAGATAAAACTAGCTCGCTTATCCTGGTCACAACATCTCCGACTAAGTAGAGCACAGTTTTTGGCTTCTAGGCGTGCCACCATTCGTGATACAGCACTTGGACTCAGATGGAGTTTGTCAGGCAGGTCAATCTGTCTCAAAGATTTTTCTTGAGCCTGATTTAAAAAGTGCAAGAGATAGAATTCTTTGAGCGTTAGGCTTTGGTCACTCTGCTCAGCAATCGTTTGCTCTAAAAGAGCTTCTAGCTCTACTTGTCGTCGGTTGAAGTCAAACCATTTTTCTAAGTATGTCATATCAATCTCCTTTCTATATAGTAGTTATAAACAGATTTGCCTATCTGAGATGCTTGCGCACGCAATTAGTATACAACTTTTTAGATGAGATAGCAAGAAGGAAGTTTCGTGTGTATTTCCTTGAAATTTTCTGAAAAAAGAGTAAACTGGTATGCAGAAAGTCTATTTTTGGAGTATTCGATGAAGTTATATGTTCAGTTAATGATTCTCTTTGTCATTTCACTGATTGGTGAGAGAATCTCTAGCTTTTTCCATTTGCCTATTCCTGGAAGCATTATCGGTTTGATTATTTTATTTTTAGCCTTGCAGTTCAAGTGGTTGCGGGTACGTCATGTCAACATGGTTGGGAATTTTCTCCTAGCTAATATGACTATTCTATTTTTGCCTCCCGCAGTTGGGATTATGGAGAAATTTGATGTGATTGTTCCCTATTTATTGCCCATTGTCTTGATTGTCTTTTTTGCAGCAGTTATCAATATTATCTTGATTGCGCTTGTAGTTCAGTTTATCAAAAAGCGTTATGAAGGTGATTACGAAGAAAGAGGTGCCAAATGAGCGAATTTGTATCCAATCCACTTTTTGGGATAGCCTTATCCATTTTGGCTTATCTTGGAGGCATGATTATCTTTAGACGGTACCCTCATCCTCTGACCACTCCCTTGCTGCTAGCAACTATATTTATCATTGTTTTTCTAAAACTGACTGGTATTTCTTATGTTGCCTATTATCAAGGTGGGGTCTACCTCAATAACTTGATTGTTCCTTCAACAGTAGCTTTAGGAATTCCTCTTTATAAGAGTTTTCACCTCATGAAACACCATGTTAGAAGTATTCTACTCAGTAGTTTCCTTGCTGTTGTTGTAAATACAGTTTTTACAGCTTTAGTTGCAAAATTTTTCGGTATGGATTTCTTCTTGGCGATTTCGCTTTTCCCAAAGTCTGTAACGACGGCCATGGCAGTTGGAATTACGGATAAGCTACAAGGGATAGCGACGATCACCTTGGTAGTTGTGGTAGCAACTGGCATTTTGACCAGCGTTATTGGACCAACACTTTTAAAATGGCTCAAGATTGACGACCCAGTAGCTGTTGGTCTTGCTCTTGGAGGAACTGGTCACGCAGTTGGAACTGGAACAGCTTTTCGCTATGGAGCTGTTGCGGGGGCTATGGGTGGCCTGGCTATCGGTGTCACCGGTATTCTCTATGTATTTGTAAGTCCCATCGTAGCAGGTTTGATATTGAGTTAAAAGTAAGAATTTTATATTTCTTTGTGTAAAAAGAAGCCCCTAGCTTTATTTGCTAGGGGCTTCATTCATTATTGTAAGTTTACTTTGTTCTTTAAGATATAGTAGGTTCCAAGATAGAAGACAAGGCTAAGGATTAAATCCTTGATAATTTCAAAGGATATCATCCAATTGTAGTCAAAATCGATGCGAAGGTTGAGATTGATAAAACCAAGTACAGTCTGGATAACGATGTAGGCTACAACTGCAAGAGCTGTACGGTATTCATTAAAGAGTTGACCGATAGAGATAGATAAGTAGATGCAGAGAATTCCTGCCACTGTACTAAAGATGTATGAAATGAGAGATAATCCGATACTATCTAAATAATTGCCAAAAAAGTATCTGATAACATAGACATCAATAATTTGTGGATCTACTGTCACTAAAAAGATATAAATACTTAGTATGAAAACTACTGTACTAAGCAAAGACCAGAGGAAGGCTCCTAAGAGTTTTGCTAGGATGATTTGGTGTTCAGATACAGGTAGGGTTAAAGTTAAGTATCCTTGACGCTCATAAACACTACCCTTGAAGCGACGGATAATCAATATCAAGGTTGAAATACTCATGGTAATGATTAGTCCTCCAAAAATAAAGGCCTGAAATACTAGCATGATTGATTCTTGATCTTGAGATGGTAGAATTTTGATGGCACTAGCCTGTAATCCAATGATAACAGAAAGTGCCAAGACAGCACCATAAAGGGCTAAATACCATTTGTTAACATTTTTAAATTCATAACGAACTAAATTCCAAAACATAATAATCTCCTTTATCTAAGCTTTGAATTCATGACGGAAGAGCTGGTCGATTGACTCACCTGACTCATAACGAATATCATCTACATTTCCTTGACGAACGACTTTTCCCTCCTTGAGGAAGATAATTTCGTCTAAGATAGGCTCGATATCTGAAATCAAGTGAGTTGAAATCAAGACAGTCGAAGTTGGGGAATAGTTGTTGATGATAGTGTTCAAGATGTAGTCACGCGCTGCGGGATCGACACCACCAATTGGTTCATCAAGGATATACAAACGAGCATCACGACTCATGACCAGAATCAACTGAACCTTTTCTTTGTTCCCTTTTGAGAGTTTTTTGAAACGACTATTTTCATCGATGCCAAGGTCACGAAGAAGACCTTGAGCGCGTTCTAGATTGAAGTCTTTGTAGAAAGTCTTGAAATAGGTAAGAGCTTCTTTGACCTTCATTTGCTCGTTGAGATAGGTCGTATCAGGTAAATAAGAAACAATTGCTTTAGTTGCTGGGCTTGGCTCCATGCCATTGATCAGAATACGCCCTTGTTCAGGTTGAAGTAAACCGTTGATGAGTTTAATCAAGGTTGTCTTACCAGAGCCGTTAGGCCCAAGCAAACCAACGATTTTTCCAGCTGGGATTTCAAGGGAAACATTTGCAAGAGCAGGACTTGCTCCATAGGATTTTGATACATTTTCAAAACTTAACAAGTTCATAGTTTAAACTCCTTCAATATAATCTCTTAAAACAGTCGGTAGTTCTTCTTTTTTATAGCCAAATTCTACCATGCCTGTTACAAACTGTTGCAACTGTTCTTCAGAAAGTTGCTTTCGGGATTGGAGAATTAAGTCCAAATCCTCCGTGACAAAGCGGCCGGAAGTTCGTTTGGAATAAACGAAGCCTTCTCTCTCCAGTTCTGATAGAGCACGCTGGATAGTGTTAGGATTGACTCCTGCTTCGCTAGCTAGTTCTCTAACAGTCGGGAGTTGTTGGTTGGGTTCAAGTTTATGGGAAACAATTTGTAATTTAATTTTCTCCATAATCTGTATATAGATGGGTTTGTTGTTATCAAATGTCCAAGACATCGCGGTCTCCTTTCTACCTCCTCTTGTGTTAATTCAATAATACAACAAAACAAAAAACTTGTCAAGCCAAAAGGAAAATTATTTTGGGAATTATTCAAAAAATGGTATAATGAGAAGAAAACGACAAGGAGGGGAAGGCATGCGTTGTCCAAAATGTGGCGCTACAAAATCAAGTGTAATTGACAGTCGTCAAGCTGAAGAAGGAAATACTATCAGAAGAAGACGTGAGTGCGAAGAGTGTCAACATCGTTTCACAACCTATGAACGAGTTGAAGAGAGAACACTGGTAGTTGTCAAAAAAGATGGAACTCGAGAACAATTCTCAAGAGATAAAATCTTTAATGGAATTATTCGTTCAGCTCAAAAACGACCCGTTTCTAGTGATGAAATTGGTATGGTAGTCAATCGTATCGAGCAAAAACTCCTCAGTCGAAATGATAATGAAATTCAAAGTGAAGATATCGGTTCTCTCGTTATGGAAGAGTTGGCTGAACTAGACGAAATCACCTACGTTCGTTTCGCCAGTGTCTATCGTAGCTTTAAAGACGTGAGTGAACTAGAAAATCTTCTCAAACAAATTACGCAATCTTCAAAGAAGAAAAAGGAAAAATAAATGAAGCCTAATGATCGTTTTTCTTTTCTAAAGAATAATCGGGTGTCGCAAGATCCCACAACTTTGGTGCAGTGCTACCTCCCGATTATCGGTCAGGATGCGCTGAGTCTTTACCTTTATATTCTTGCTTTTTGGGATGATGGACAAAAAGAACATCTTTTTGCTGCTATCCTCAACCACCTCAATTTTGGGATGGATAGACTCTTAAAAGCTTTTAAAATCTTAGCAGCTTTCAACTTGGTCACCCTCTATCAAAATGGAGATGGCTATAAGCTCGCTATTCATCAAACACTTTCTCAATCTGACTTCTTGCGTCATACAGTTTATCGGACTTTGTTGGAGAAAAGGATTGGCGATATGGCAGTATCTAATTTACGTCAAGAGACTGCAGACGGAGAAGCTTTGACGGTTCCTTTGAGTCGGGCTTTTCCAGAGATAGAAGATTTGGCTAGTCATGAAGACGCACCAGCGAAGAAAGAATTGGTCAATGATTTCGATTTAGACCATTTCCGTCAGCTCATGGCTCGAGATGGTCTCCGTTTCAAAGATGAACAGTCAGATGTTTTAGAGTTGTTTAAAATCGCTGACGAGAAAAAATGGACCTGGTTTGAAACCTATCAGTTAGCTAAAGGAACAGCTGTTTCACAAGTTATTTCTATCAAGCGCATGCGTGAAAAATTAGCGCAAAAGCCTGTTTCGTCGGATTTTAATCCTCAAGAAGCGACCATTATCCGAGAAGCTAAAAGCAAAACTGCCCTAGAATTTTTAGCGGGAATCAAACAAACCCGAAATGCTGGAATTATCCATGCTGAACGCGATTTGCTAAAACAGATGGCAGACCTTGGCTTGCTTGATGAAGTCATCAATGTCGTAATACTTTTGACATTCAACAAGGTTGATTCAGCCAATCTCAATGAAAAATATGCCATGAAAGTGGCCAATGATTACTCTTATAGCAAGATTCGTTCTGCTGAAGAGGCTGTACTTCGAATCAGAGAGAAGAATCAAAAGGGGCACGAACAAAAAGTAGCTAAGACAAATCAGACAAAAACCAATGTTCCTAAGTGGAGCAATCCAGAATATAAGAATGAGACGAGCGAGGAAACTCGTTTGGAATTGGAACGTAAGAAAAAAGAAATGTTAGCTCGATTAGAAAAAGGAGGAGACTAGATGGAAAGTGTAGGAAACGTGCTAAAAGGTCAGCCCAGCCGTTTTCAATATCAGGATTTAGTTCAACAGATCGTGAAGGATCCTGACGTTGCGACTTTTATTCAGAAGGAGTCCCTCAGCCAAGAGGAGTTGAACCGCAGTATCTCTAAGTTTAACCAATACATCACTGAGAGAGATAAATTCCTCCGTGGAGATACCGACTATATTGCGCGTGGCTACAAGCCTATTTTGGTCATGAATCATGGATATGCGGATGTAACTTATGAAGAGACTCCAGAACTAATCGCTGCAGAAAAAGAAGCTGCTATTAAGAACCGCCTAAGATTGATTAACTTACCAGCTAGTCTTAAAAAAGCTAGTTTGGCCCAAGTTGATTTGGATGATTTAGGACGTCTACCAGTCTTTGAAAAACTATTAGGTTTTGTTGAAGAATATCCTAGCATCCGAAAAGGTCTGTATCTTTATGGAGACTTTGGTGTAGGGAAGAGCTTTATGGTTGCTGCCCTAGCACATGACTTATCAGAAAAACGTGGCGTTTCATCAACTTTGCTCCACTATCCGAGCTTTGTTATTGATGTTAAAAATGCTATCGGTGATGGAAACGTTAAGACTTTGGTGGATGAGATTAAGCAATCTGAAGTTTTGATTTTGGATGATATTGGTGCTGAGCAATCAACACCTTGGGTACGTGATGAAATTCTGCAGGTCATTCTTCAGTATCGTATGCAGGAAGATTTGCCAACCTTCTTTACCTCAAATTTCAATTTTGAAGATTTGGAAAAACATTTTTCTAAAGGTAAGAACGGAAATGATGAAACCTGGGAAGCCAGACGTGTCATGGAGCGTATCCGTTATTTAGCTGAAGAAACAAGATTAGAAGGAGAAAACCGTCGATGACAGAAACAATTAAATTAATGCAGGCTCATTCGTCAGTTCGTAGATTTAAGGAGCAAGAGATTCCTCAAGAACACTTGAATGAGATTTTGAAAGCTGCCCAAATGGCTTCAACTTGGAAAAATTTCCAATCTTATTCAGTGATTTTAGTAAGAAGTCAAGAGAAAAAAGATGCTCTTTATGAACTAGTTCCTCAGGAAGCTATTCGTCAATCAGCAGCATTCTTGCTCTTTGTTGGTGATTTAAACCGTGCAGAAAAAGGAGCTCGTCTCCATACCGATACCTTCCAACCTCAAGGTGTGGAAGGTCTCCTCATTACTTCTGTGGATGCTGCTTTGGCTGGACAAAATACCTTGCTTACGGCAGAAAGCCTAGGCTATGGTGGAGTGATTATTGGTTTGGTGCGTTATAAATCTGCTGAGTTAGCAGAATTGTTCAAGCTTCCTGATTATACTTATCCTGTATTTGGTATTGCACTAGGTGTGCCGAATCAAAAACATGATGTGAAACCAAGATTGCCTCTTGACCAGCTTGTTTTTGAAGAAGAGTATCAAGAAGTTTCAGTTGAAGCAATTGAAGCCTATGACCGTGTTCAGGCCGACTATGCGGGTGCGCGTGCGACTACCACTTGGAGTCAACGTCTAGCAGAGCAATTCGGTAATCCAGAACCAAGCTCGACTAGAGAAAATCTTGAACAAAAGAACTTATTGTAGAAAGTGAGAAAACATGGCCTTACCAACTGTTGCCATTGTAGGACGTCCCAATGTTGGGAAATCAACCCTGTTTAACCGTATTGCAGGGGAACGCATCT
Source organism: Streptococcus sp. SM5 (assembly GCF_027497975.1). Taxonomy (NCBI): domain Bacteria; kingdom Bacillati; phylum Bacillota; class Bacilli; order Lactobacillales; family Streptococcaceae; genus Streptococcus; species Streptococcus sp. SM5. The sequence continues at coordinate 18,756 of NZ_JAJNSC010000018.1, forward strand.
CAATCGTAGAAGATGTCGAAGGAGTAACACGAGACCGTATCTATGCTACTGGCGAGTGGCTCAACCGTTCTTTCAGTATGATTGATACTGGAGGGATTGACGATGTTGATGCTCCATTTATGGAACAAATTAAGCACCAGGCAGAGATTGCCATGGAAGAGGCAGACGTCATCGTCTTTGTAGTTTCCGGTAAAGAAGGAATCACGGATGCAGACGAATACGTAGCACGTAAACTATATAAAACCCATAAACCTATTATCCTTGCAGTTAACAAGGTTGATAATCCAGAGATGCGAAATGATATCTATGATTTCTACGCTCTTGGCTTGGGCGAACCTCTACCAATCTCGTCTGTACACGGTATTGGGACAGGGGATGTACTGGATGCTATCGTGGAAAATCTCCCACATGAAGTCGAAGAAGAAAATCCGGATGTCATTAAATTCAGCTTAATTGGACGTCCAAATGTCGGAAAATCTAGCTTGATCAATGCCATTTTAGGAGAAGATCGTGTGATTGCTAGTCCCGTAGCTGGTACAACTCGTGACGCTATCGACACGCATTTTACAGATGAAGATGGTCAAGAGTTTACCATGATAGATACGGCAGGTATGCGTAAGTCTGGTAAAGTCTATGAAAACACAGAGAAATACTCAGTCATGCGTGCCATGCGAGCTATTGACCGTTCAGATGTAGTCTTGATGGTCCTCAATGCCGAAGAAGGCATCCGTGAGTATGATAAGCGTATCGCTGGATTTGCCCACGAAGCTGGTAAAGGGATGATTATTGTAGTCAATAAGTGGGATACTCTTGAAAAAGATAACCACACCATGAAAAACTGGGAAGAGGATATTCGCGAGCAGTTCCAATACCTGCCTTACGCTCCGATTATCTTTGTTTCGGCTTTGACCAAGCAACGTCTCCACAAACTACCTCAGATGATCAAGCAAATTAGTGAGAGTCAAAACACTCGTATCCCATCAGCAGTCTTGAATGATGTCATCATGGATGCTATCGCCATCAACCCAACACCGACTGATAAAGGGAAACGCCTCAAGATCTTCTATGCGACTCAAGTGGCGACTAAACCGCCGACCTTTGTGATTTTTGTCAACGAAGAAGAGCTCATGCACTTCTCTTACTTGCGTTTCTTGGAAAATCAAATCCGCAAGGCCTTCGTCTTTGAAGGAACACCGATTCATCTGATCGCAAGAAAACGAAAATAAAATGATAAAAAGAAGAAGGTTCTTGGACCTTCTTTTTTGGAAATGACATCAGGAGACTAGAGCTGAATTTGTCATCAAAATAACATCATTTTCCTAGTCCTTGTCACGGATTTGTAATGGAAACGTACTTTCTTTGTAAAATTTAAAGTGCTATAATTCTCTAAATCAATTTTCCTAATATAGGGAGGTTATTATGAAAGCATACAGATTATTAAAAAATAGTTTGTTCGTACGCTTGCTTGGAATACTGATGGTATTTTTCTTCCTATCCGGATTCACAGTACCTGAAAAACCAGCCTATGGGATTTATGACCCTAATCATTATTTGACAGAGGATGTAGTCACCCAAATTCGTGATTTGAATGAAGCCAACAGTAAAAAGACAGAAAAACTTCAAATAGGCGTCTATATCGTAGACAGTCTGGAAGGAGAAAGCATTGAAACGGTGGCTAATGAAACTGCCAGGGCTTGGAAGGTTGGCTATTCAGGAGATAATTTTGGAAGTCTGATTGTGGTAGCTGTTCAAGACCGTAAATCAAGAATTGAAACCAGCAATAACACTGCCATTAGAATAACGGACTATCAAACCAAGCAGATCTTGGCAGCTAGTCGTACAGATTTTAAAAACGGTGACTATAGTAAGGGGATTCTGGCGATTGCCAAAGGTTTGGACAATCAGTTTTATAGAGGAACGGGAACCTTCTCGTCTGATGAATCCTCTGAAATCAAACGTTATTCTGAAAGTATCAGTGGAAAAAAATCTAATCGAGACAGAAACAGTTCATCAAGTCGCCATCAAAGAAAAGATCCCTTGAAAGATTTCTTTCTGTTTTTGACGGGGATATATTTCATAGGAGTCATTATTGCCATTATCAGAGGTGGTGGGGGTAGCGGCGGTGACTCATCTGGCGGAGGCTGGTGGTATAGTGACTCATCCGATTCAGGATCTTCCTGGTCAAGCTCAGACTCGTCTAGTGGCTGGGACGGTGGTGGCTTCGATGGCGGAGGCTCATCTGATGATTGGTAATTCTTTCCCTTTGTATTAAAAATTTATAGAAATGAGTAGGTTTAGATATGAAAAATAAAGGAATTATTTATGTATTGAGTATATTACTGGCCATTATTTTGCTAGGAGGATGCTCAGTAGTAGGCACTTATAATGGCCTTGTTTCCGAACAAACCAAGGTGGAACAAGCACAAGCAGATGTGGCTACTGCCCTTCAACGACGGTCAGATCTTATTGGAAATCTTGTGGAATCTGTCAAAGGACAATTGAACCATGAAACAGAAGTTTTCACCAGGATTGCAGAAGCAAGAGCTAAGATTGGCAATAGTTCAGTTACATCCACAGAAAATCAGGAAGCTCAAGGAGAGTTGAGTTCAGCCATCTCACGCTTAATCTCCTTAACTGAAAATTATCCTGAGTTGAAAAGCAACCAAAATGTAGAACAACTCATGACAGAACTGGCTGGAAGTGAAAATCGTATCTTTGTAGCCCGCAAGGATTACAACAAAGTGGCAACAGAATACAATCAAAAATTAAGAAGCTTCCCAACAGTTCTTTTCGCTAATATGATGAACTTTAAAGAGGCAGAAATCTTTAAAGAAAGCGAAGAAGCTAAGACGGCTCCAAAGGTTGACTTTGGCAATTCTTCATCGCGATAGATCGTATGTCAATAAATCAATCAAAAGCCTAGAACATTTGTTCTAGGCTTTTTGTCGAAAAGGACTTTGGATGAGAACAAATGCTAAAGGTTTTTGTATGGATGGGAAGTTTAAATAAAAGTGGAACTAAAAGACAAAAAATGCTAAAAAAGCAATAAAATCAACCTTTTTTCTGTTTATAAAGATGTATTCTTTGTTGAAAAAGATTAGTGAATATGTTACAATGAAAAGAACGTTTTAAAATATTAAAAATTCGAAGTAAGGAAAAAAATGGCAAATTTACTAAAAACAATTATCGAAAATGATAAAGGTGAACTTCGTCGTCTTGAAAAGATGGCTGACAAGGTTTTGAAATACGAAGATGAGATGGCTGCAATGACAGATGAGCAGCTTCAAGCGAAAACGGAAGAGTTTAAGCAACGTTATCAAAATGGTGAAACGTTAGATCAGCTCTTGTATGAAGCATTTGCGGTTGTTCGTGAAGGTGCTAAGCGTGTCCTTGGTCTCTTCCCATACAAGGTTCAGGTTATGGGTGGTATCGTTCTTCACCATGGTGACGTTCCAGAAATGCGTACTGGTGAGGGTAAAACCTTGACAGCGACTATGCCTGTTTATCTTAATGCCTTAGCTGGCCAGGGAGTACACGTAGTTACAGTCAACGAGTACCTAACAGAACGTGACGCTACTGAAATGGGTGAACTATACTCTTGGCTTGGTCTTTCAGTAGGTATCAACTTGGCAGCTAAATCTCCGATGGAGAAAAAAGAAGCTTACCTTTGTGATATCACTTATTCGACAAACTCAGAGATTGGTTTCGACTACCTTCGTGACAACATGGTTGTTCGTGCAGAAAACATGGTTCAACGTCCGCTCAACTATGCCTTGGTCGATGAGGTTGACTCAATCTTGATTGATGAAGCTAGAACACCATTGATTGTTTCAGGTGCGAATGCAGTTGAGACAAGCCAACTATATCATATGGCTGACTACTTTGTTAAGTCATTGGATAAAGAAGATTATATTATTGATATCCAATCTAAAACAATCGGTCTGTCTGATTCAGGGATTGATAAGGCTGAAGACTACTTTAAGCTAGAAAACCTCTACGATATTGAAAACGTAGCTCTTACTCACTTCATCGACAACGCTCTTCGTGCCAACTACATTATGACATTAGATATTGACTATGTGGTTAGTGAAGAACAAGAAATCTTGATTGTCGATCAATTTACAGGACGTACCATGGAAGGTCGTCGCTACTCAGACGGATTACACCAAGCGATTGAAGCTAAGGAAGGTGTGCCAATCCAAGACGAAACCAAGACTTCTGCATCTATTACATACCAAAACTTATTCCGTATGTATAAAAAATTGGCTGGTATGACTGGTACTGGTAAAACAGAAGAAGAAGAATTCCGTGAAATCTACAATATTCGCGTTATTCCAATTCCAACCAACCGTCCTATCCAACGTATCGACCACTCTGACCTTCTTTATGCTAGCCTTGATGCAAAATTCAAAGCTGTAGTTGAAGACGTTAAGGCTCGTTACCAAAAAGGTCAACCAGTCTTGGTAGGTACTGTTTCGGTTGAAACCAGTGATTTCCTTTCTAAGAAATTAGTAGCTGCAGGTATTCCTCACGAAGTATTGAATGCTAAGAATCACTACAAAGAAGCGCAAATCATTATGAACGCTGGTCAACGTGGTGCAGTTACGATTGCAACCAACATGGCTGGACGTGGTACCGACATTAAGCTTGGTGAAGGAGTTCGTGAGCTTGGTGGACTATGTGTCATCGGTACAGAACGTCATGAGAGCCGTCGTATTGATAATCAGCTTCGTGGACGTTCGGGACGTCAAGGAGATCCAGGTGAATCTCAATTCTACCTATCTCTTGAAGATGATTTGATGAAACGCTTTGGTTCAGAACGCTTGAAAGGTGTATTTGAACGTCTTAACATGTCTGATGAAGCTATCGAATCACGTATGTTGACTCGTCAAGTGGAAGCAGCCCAAAAACGAGTTGAAGGAAATAACTACGATACTCGTAAACAAGTCCTTCAATATGATGATGTTATGCGAGAGCAACGTGAAATTATCTACGCTCAACGTCATGATGTTATCACTGCTGATCGAGATCTTGCTCCAGAAATTCACGCTATGATTAAGCGTACAATCAACCGTATTGTCGACAATCATGCTCGTGCTAAGCAAGAAGAAAAATTAGAAGCAATTCTTAATTTTGCTAAGTATAACTTGCTCCCAGAGAACTCGATTTCCCTTGAAGACCTTACTGGTTTATCTGACCAAGCTATTAAGGATGAACTATACAAACGTGCCTTGGAAGTATATGATAGCCAAGTAGCTAAATTACGTGACGAGGAAGCTGTTAAGGAATTCCAAAAAGTATTGATTCTGCGTGTTGTGGATAGTAAATGGACAGACCACATCGATGCGCTTGACCAGTTACGTAATGCTGTTGGGCTTCGTGGTTATGCTCAGAATAACCCAGTTGTAGAATACCAAGCGGAAGGTTTCCGTATGTTTAATGATATGATTGGATCAATTGAATTTGATGTTACTCGATTGATGATGAAAGCTCAAATTCATGAACAAGAACGTCCTCAAGCGGAACGTCATATCAGTACTACAGCTACCCGAAACATTGCAGCTAAGCAGACAAATCTTCCAGATGATTTGGACTTAAGTCAAGTGAAACGAAATGACTTATGCCCATGTGGTTCAGGTAAGAAGTTTAAAAACTGTCACGGGAAAAAATAATTAGACTGAATAATTTTTAGGCGGATGCATAGTGAAAAGTAAATTTTTGCTCGGCGTCCGTTTGCTTTATAAGGAGACGAGTTATGGTATTTACAGCTAGAAGCCCTAAAATAAATATAGAAGAAGTTCGTAGTGTATCCAAATTAGAAGGCCAAGCACTGGCTAAAAAAATGCAACGAGATCAAGAGTTAGAAGCTATTATTCGTGGAGAAGATCAACGTGTTTTGTTAGTAATTGGACCATGTTCATCTGATAATGAAGATGCCGTAATTGAATACGCTAAACGCTTGTCAGCCTTACAAGAAGAAGTCAAAGACCGCGTCTTTATGGTCATGCGTGTCTATACTGCTAAACCACGTACTAACGGTGACGGCTATAAGGGATTGATCCATCAGCCAAATGCTAAGGAAGCTCCAAGTCTTATTAATGGTATTAAGGCAGTTCGCCAACTCCATTATCGTGTTATCACAGAAACAGGGATGACAACAGCAGATGAAATGCTTTATCCAGAAAATCTTCCTTTGGTAGATGACTTGATTTCTTATATGGCAGTTGGTGCGCGTTCGGTAGAGGATCAACAGCACCGTTTTGTAGCCAGTGGAGCTGATTTCTCTACAGGATTTAAAAATCCAACTTCAGGAAATCTAAATGTGATGTTCAATGGTATTTATGCCGCCCAGAATAAGCAGAGTTTCCTTTTCTTAGGAAAGGAAGTGGAGACAACGGGTAATCCTTTGTCTCATGCTATCCTCCGTGGAGCCCTTAATGAATACGGTAAAAACATCCCTAATTACTACTATGATAACTTATTAGACACTATTGCTCAGTATGAAGAAATGGGCTTGGAAAATCCGTTTATTGTTATTGATACCAACCATGATAACTCAGGTAAGAAATATTTAGAACAGATTCGTATTGTTCGTCAAACCTTAATCAACCGAGCTTGGAATGAAAAGATTAAAAAATATGTACGTGGTTTCATGATTGAATCCTATTTAGAAGATGGACGTCAAAATGAGCCAGAGGTATTTGGGAAATCTATCACAGATCCGTGCCTTGGTTGGGAAAAAACAGAAGCTCTAGTTCGAGAAATCTACCAAACACTAGGAGACTAAGATGGCATTTATCGAAAAAGGTCAAGAAATCGATATTCAATTGATAAAGGCTGACACACAGCTATCTGCTGAAGCCTTACATCACAAGAATAAACGTGATCAGGAACTGGCAAATATTATTGCTGGTAAGGATGACCGTCTTTTATTGATATTAGGACCTTGCTCGTCGGATAATGAAGAAGCTGTTCTAGAGTATGCTCGTCGCTTATCTCGTTTACAGCAAAAAGTAGTCGATAAAATCTTTATGGTCATGCGTGTATACACAGCCAAACCTCGGACCAACGGTGATGGCTATAAGGGATTGGTTCATCAACCAGATACATCAAAAGCACCAAGTTTAATCAATGGCTTACAGGCAGTTCGCCACCTTCATTATCGGGTCATTACGGAGACAGGATTGACAACGGCAGATGAAATGCTCTATCCATCAAATTTAGTGATGGTCGATGATTTGGTGAGTTATCATGCGGTGGGAGCTCGGTCGGTTGAGGATCAGGAACACCGTTTTGTAGCCTCAGGTATTGATGCTCCAGTAGGCATGAAAAATCCAACATCTGGTAATCTAGCTGTTATGTTTAATGCTATCTATGCAGCGCAAAACAAGCAAACTTTCCTCTACCACGGACAAGAAGTAGAGACTTCAGGAAATCCTTTGGCACATGTCATTCTTAGAGGTGGCCTAAATGAGTATGGGGACAACAAACCCAACTTTTATTATGAGACCTTACTAGACTCTATTGAAGGCTATGAGGAGATGGGTTTAGAAAATCCATTTATTATCATTGATACTAATCATGATAATTCAGGTAAAGAATACCTAGAACAAATTCGTATTGTTCGACAAAGTCTTTTGAATCGTGAATGGAATGAAAAAATCAAGAAAACAGTTCGTGGTTTCATGATTGAGTCTTACCTAGAAGATGGACGTCAAAATCAGCCTGAAATTTTTGGATGTTCCATTACAGACCCTTGCTTGGGCTGGGAAAAAACAGAAGCCTTGATCGAAGAAATTTATGCTACTTTAATAAAATAAGAGAAAAGGATGGAGTTGGGGGGATCTCAACTCTTTTTGATAAAAATGATACTTGGACATGGAATCGATATTGAAGAATTAGCTTCAATACAAGAGGCGGTTGAAAAAAGAGCAAACTTTCCTCTTCGAGTCTTGACGGCAAGAGAATTGGAACGTTATACTAGTCTTAAAGGCCGCAAGCAATTTGAATATCTAGCAGGGCGCTGGTCCGCTAAAGAAGCATTTGCCAAGGCTATAGGGACTGGGATAGGGAAGCTTAGTTTTCAGGACTTAGAAGTTTTGAATGATGATAAAGGTGCCCCTTATTTTAACCAAGCTCCTTTTTCAGGGAAGATATGGTTATCTATTAGTCATACAGAAGAGTATGTAACGGCAAGTGTCATTTTGGAGGGAAATCATGAAAACTAGTCCACATAGACCGACAAAGGCATTGATTAATCTAGGAGCAATCCGATATAATATCCAACAAATGGGAGCTCATATTCCCCAAGAAACCATCAAATGGGCGGTCGTAAAAGCCAATGCTTATGGACATGGAGCAGTAGCCGTTGCTACAGCTATCCAGAATGATGTAGATGGTTTTTGTGTGTCAAATGTCGATGAAGCACTTGAGCTACGTCAAGCTGGAATCACTAAGAAAATTCTTATTCTAGGAGTATCTGAGGTTGAGTCAGTTTCACTAGCGCAAGAATTTGATATTACCTTGACGGTAGCAGGGCTAGAGTGGGTTGAGGGCTTATTAGCTAGTCATTCAAACCTATCTGGTTTGACTGTTCACCTCAAGATTGATTCAGGTATGGGCCGAATCGGTTTTAGAGACGCTCAAGAAGCCCAAGAAGCTCAAGTTTTACTTCAGGAACATGGAGCTTATGTTGAAGGAGTTTTCACCCACTTTGCAACAGCGGATGAGCAGTATGAGGCCTACTTTGACCAACAATTAAAGTGTTTTAAAGCTATTCTAGCAGACTTTAAAGACTTACCAGAACTAATTCATGCTAGCAACTCGGCAACGACTCTTTGGCATGCAGAAACAATTTTCAATGCAGTCCGTATGGGGGATGCCATGTACGGACTCAATCCTAGTGGACGAGTCTTGGAGCTACCGTATGACTTGAAGCCGGCATTGAGCCTGGAGTCTGCTATTGTACATGTAAAAACGCTTCCAGCGGGGGCTTGTGTAGGCTATGGGGCTACGTATGAAACTGGTAGTGAACAAGTGATTGCTACATTGCCAATCGGCTATGCGGATGGTTGGACACGAGATATGCAAAATTTTTCGGTCTTGGTAGATGGACAGTTATGCCCTATCGTTGGTCGAGTTTCCATGGATCAAATAACTATTCGTCTACCTCATATCTATCCGTTGGGAACGAAGGTAACTTTGATTGGTTCAAATGGTGATAAGGAAATCACTACTACAGAGGTGGCGACCTATCGGAGGACTATCAACTATGAAGTTGTTTGCCTCCTAAGTGATCGCATCCCGAGAGAATATTATTAAGGACAAATAAGGGAAGGAGAGCAAGATGAATTTACATCAACCCTTACATGTCTTACCAGGTGTAGGGCCCAAATCAGCAGAAAAGTATGCTAAATTAGGCATTGAAAATCTGCAGGACCTCTTGCTCTACTTTCCTTTTCGTTATGAAGATTTCAAGAGCAAGCAGGTGCTAGAGCTGGAAGACGGTGAAAAAGCGGTCCTGTCTGGTCAGGTCGTAACTCCTGCCAGTGTCCAATATTATGGTTTCAAGCGCAATCGCCTACGCTTTAGTCTGAAACAGGGAGAAGTTGTTTTTGCAGTTAATTTTTTCAATCAACCCTATCTAGCAGATAAGATAGAACTTGGTGCTACTCTAGCAGTTTTTGGTAAGTGGGATCGTGCTAAGGCTAGTTTGACAGGGATGAAAGTCTTGGCTCAAGTCGAGGATGATCTTCAGCCAGTCTATCGTTTAGCTCAAGGAGTTAGTCAGGCAGGCTTGGTCAAGGTCATTAAAACGGCCTTTGATCAGGGCTTGGATCTCTTACTGGAGGAGAATCTCCCTCAAACTTTACTAGATAAGTACAAGCTTATGCCACGTGGTCAAGCTGTGCGTGCCATGCATTTTCCCAAGGATTTGGCGGATTATCGTCAAGCTCTTAGGCGGATTAAGTTTGAGGAACTTTTCTATTTCCAAATGCAATTGCAAACCCTCAAATCAGAAAATATGGTTCATGGTAGTGGCCTAGTCATAAACTGGTCTCGTGAAAAATTAGAAAAAGCGAGGGGAAGCCTGCCTTTTGTCTTAACTCCAGCTCAGGAAAAGAGTTTGGAAGAAATTTTGACTGATATGAGTTCTGACCGCCATATGAATCGTCTTCTACAAGGAGATGTAGGTAGTGGTAAGACAGTTGTTGCAGGACTAGCTATGTATGCTGCTGTGACAGCAGGCTACCAGGCTGCTCTCATGGTGCCAACAGAGATTTTAGCTGAACAGCATTTTGAGAGTTTACAGGAACTATTTCCGAATTTAAGACTAGTTCTTTTGACAGGCTCTTTAAAAGTTGGAGAAAAGCGCCAAGTTTTGGAAAAGATTGGCAAGGGTGAAGTTGATTTTATTATTGGAACCCATGCTCTAATTCAAGATGGTGTAGATTACGCTAGACTAGGTTTGATTATTATTGATGAGCAACACCGCTTTGGCGTAGGGCAAAGGCGCATCTTGAGAGAAAAAGGAGATAACCCAGATGTCCTCATGATGACGGCGACTCCTATACCACGTACTCTGGCTATCACAGCTTTTGGAGATATGGATGTGTCTATTATTGACCAAATGCCAGAGGGGCGAAAACCGATTGTCACGCGTTGGATTAAACATGAGCAACTGCCTCAGGTTTTGACTTGGCTAGAGGGAGAAATTCAGAAGGGTTCTCAAGCCTATGTTATTTCTCCATTGATAGAGGAGTCTGAAGCTCTTGATCTGAAAAATGCTATTGCTTTATCGGAAGAATTGACGGTTCATTTTTCTGGTATGGCAAGAGTAGCCCTCTTACATGGTAAGATGAAAAGTGATGAGAAAGATCAGATTATGCAAGAATTTAAAGAGAAGAAAACCGATATTCTTGTTTCGACAACGGTTATCGAAGTTGGTGTCAATGTCCCAAATGCGACAGTCATGATTATCATGGATGCCGACCGTTTTGGGCTCAGTCAACTCCATCAGCTCAGGGGTCGAGTTGGTCGGGGTCATAAACAGTCCTATGCTGTGCTCGTCGCCAATCCCAAAACTGACTCTGGGAAAGACCGTATGCGTATCATGACCGAGACAACAAATGGTTTTGTCCTTGCAGAGGAAGATTTGAAAATGCGAGGTTCGGGAGAAATATTTGGAACGAGACAGTCAGGCTTACCAGAATTTCAAGTGGCTGATATTATCGAAGACTTCCCTATTTTGGAAGAAGCCAGAAAAGTTGCCAGTTATATTAGTTCCCTGCCTAACTGGCAAGAGGATCCAGAATGGCATATAATAGCTCTAAATCTACAAAAGAAAGAATATTTGGATTAAGTATTTTCTAAGAAAACTATAAGATATGTTTTAGGAAAGAGATCTATACTAGAGTCATCAAAAAGAAATGAGGACTCTCATATGATGATTAAAGTAAATTATCAAAAAACATTTCAAGTGAAACAAGTACCTTCTCCTAAATACTAAGTAAAAGAGCGGAAACGCTCTTTTTTCTCTATAAAGTGAGCTTAGACTAGGGATTAAAATAATTATCGGACTAGTCTATTTACTATTGTGGCAAAGATTGCTATAATGAAGAAAACTAATCAATATACTTCTGAAAGGAGTTCACATGACATTAGAAATAAGAAATGTTGCAATTCAGGATACATATGGGGAAAGATTTCAACACTGTTGGGGTTGTGGGCCTAAGAATGATTTAGGATTGCATTTGAAAACTTATCCAAGTGTAGAGGGCACAAGCTGCATTAGCCGTATCAAGGTAGACCAACAGTATACAGGAGGTGTCCCTGCAAATCTATTTGGTGGCATGATTGCTGTGATTTTTGACTGTCATGGAACAGCGTCTGCTGCATGGTTCGCTCATCATCAAAAGGGTTTGGAATTGACAGCTGAAACAGTTATCGGACGCTTCATCACAGCTCATTTAGAAGTTGATTATCTTAGCCCAACCCCAATTGACGATGAGATTGTCGTTACTTCAACATTGGAGGAACTAGGGGAAAGAAAAGCCATCGTTTCTATGGAAATGTCAGTGGCAGGTAAAGTGCGTGCAAAAGCTAAAATGGTTGCCGTAGCAGTTAAGGACAACATGTAAACGTATAGATAAGCTAGTGAGAGCAAGGATTTGCTCTCACTTTTAGTTGTGTGATATAAACTGAAAATTAATCACGGATTTTTAAGAAAGAGTATACTTGAAACTACTTTTAGTCTAACTTGAAATGCAAGAATAACGTAAAAAAACTTTCTGATTTAGGGTCATTCTTGCATTGCTTTTCTAGATATGATACAGTTATGATAACGTTTACAAAAACAAGGAGAGTTTTATGAGAAATCCAGCATTAATAGAAGAAATGAAAACTTATAGAGGGCGAGATGAAGTACCACTCGATTTTGACATTTTTTGGGATGGAGAGATTAAAAAGTTATCGGCCTTACTAGATTATCAATTAGAGGAGCGTGATTTTCATATTCCAAATGTTGAGTGTTACGAACTAACCTTTAAAGGGACTGGTAATGGAATCGTTTATGCACGAGTTGTTTTGCCTAAGCTAGATAAGAAGGTTCCTGTTATTTTCCATTTCCATGGATATATGGGCCGTGGTTGGGATTGGACAGATATGCTTACCTATACCGTGGCAGGTTATGGTGTGGTATCCATGGATGTCAGAGGACAGTCTGGTTATTCTCAAGATGGCATGTGTTCTCCTCTAGGAAATACAGTTAAAGGGCAAATTATTCGAGGGGCTGTAGCGGGAAAGGACCAATTGTTCTTCAAGGATGTTTATCTAGATATTTATCAGTTGGTGGAAATTATTGCAAGTCTTCCTCGAGTTGATGAAGAACAATTATCTAGCTATGGAGCATCTCAAGGTGGGGCTTTAGCCATAGTTGCAGCAGCTCTGAACCCTAAAATCAAGCGTACAGTTTCCATCTATCCATTCTTGTCTGATTTTAGACGAGTGTTAGAGATTGGGAATACTAGTGAAGCTTATGATGAGCTCTTTAGATATTTCAAATTTCATGATCCTTTCCATGATACGGAAGAGAGGATTATGGAAACATTAGGTTATATCGATGTGAAAAATTTTGCCCATCGTATTAAGGGTGAGGTTCGCATGATTACGGGACTTGATGATGATGTCTGCTACCCAATCACTCAGTTTGCTATTTACAATCGTCTAACTTGTGAGAAGAGCTACCGTCTTATGCCTGAATACGCGCATGAGGCTATGAATGTTCATGTCAATGATCAAGTTTATAATTGGTTGTGTGGTAGTGAAATACCTTTTACCTATGTAGGGCAATAGAATAGTTTTGAATATCCCTATAGCTTCGATTGAAGTGGGGGCTATAGTACAACAGAATTGAGTTTAAATATAGATGTGCTAGTTGATAAATCTGTTTTTTATAAATAAAAAAACAGTAGCAACTGAAACTACTTTCAGAACAAATTGTTACACAACATTATTTTGAAACTTCAATCTATTATAGTACAACTTATTGAAAGCGTTTTAAAAATAGTATATAATGAGGACATAAGAAAAGAGAAAAGGAGGAAAGTGGATGCCAAAAATTACAAAAGAAGCTTTGATTGAGCAGATTAAAAATGGAATCATCGTTTCTTGTCAGGCACTTCCTCACGAACCGCTTTATACAGAAGCGGGAGGGGTAATTCCCTTGCTAGTCAAAGCGGCTGAGCAAGGTGGAGCAGTAGGTATCCGGGCTAATAGTGTCCGAGATATCAAAGAAATTAAGGAAGTAACCAAACTTCCAATTATAGGGATTATCAAACGTGATTATCCTCCACAAGAACCATTCATCACTGCTACTATGAAAGAGGTTGATGAATTAGCAGAACTTGACATCGAAGTAATTGCTCTTGATTGTACCAAACGAGAACGTTATGATGGTATGGAAATTCAAGACTTTATCCGACAAGTCAAAGAAAAGTATCCGGATCAACTTTTGATGGCTGATATCAGTACCTTCGAAGAGGGATTGACAGCAGTAGAAGCAGGAATTGATTTTGTCGGTACAACCTTATCAGGCTACACATCTTACAGTCCAAAAGTAGATGGCCCAGATTTTGAATTGATTAAGAAGCTCTGTGATGCAGGGGTGGACGTCATCGCAGAAGGAAAAATTCATACACCAGAACAAGCCAAGCAGATCCTAGGTTACGGGGTCCGTGGAATTGTTGTCGGTGGAGCCATTACTAGACCAAAAGAAATCACGGAACGTTTTGTTTCGGGTCTTAAGTAACACAATCTTTAAAAAGTTGAGGAGAGTGGTTGATGAGTAGACAAAAATGAAAACGTATACAATAACAATGTTTCCCATTATCCAAATTGGATATCGTCATTATAAATAAATTTAGGAGAATACATATGAAATTCAGAAAATTAGCTTGTACAGTACTTGCAGGTGCTGCAGTTCTATCTCTTGCTGCTTGTGGTAAAACAGACACTAACAAAGAAGCAGCTAAATCAGGTGGCGACTCTGCTGCTGCAACTACAGAAATTACTTGGTGGGCATTCCCTGTCTTCACACAAGAAAAAACTGGTGACGGTGTTGGAACTTATGAAAAATCTATCATCGAAGCTTTTGAAAAAGCAAATCCAGATATTAAAGTTAAGCTAGAAACAATCGACTTCAAATCTGGACCTGAAAAAATCACTACAGCAATCGAAGCTGGGACTGCTCCAGACGTACTATTTGACGCACCAGGACGTATCATCAATTATGGTAAAAATGGTAAATTGGCTGAGTTGAATGACCTCTTCACAGACGAATTTGTTAAAGATGTAAACAATGATAATATCATCCAAGCAAGTAAAGCTGGTGATAAAGCTTACATGTATCCAATTAGTTCTGCACCATTCTACATGGCTATGAACAAGAAGATGTTGGAAGATGCTGGTGTAGCTGACCTTGTTAAAGAAGGTTGGACTACAGATGACTTTGAAAAAGTTTTGAAAGCTCTTAAAGACAAAGGATACACTCCAGGTTCATTGTTCAGTTCTGGTCAAGGGGGAGACCAAGGAACACGTGCCTTCATCTCTAACCTTTACGGTGGTTCTGTAACAGATAAAGAAGTAACTAAATACACAACTGACGATCCTAAATTCGTTAAAGGTCTTGAAAAAGCAACTAGCTGGATTAAAGATGGTTTGTTGAACAACGGTTCACAATTTGACGGTGGTGCAGACATCCAAAACTTTGCAAATGGTCAAACATCATACACAATCCTTTGGGCACCAGCTCAAAACGGTATCCAAGCTAAATTATTGGAAGCAAGTAAAGTTGAAGTGGTAGAAGTTCCATTCCCATCTGATTCTGGTAAACCAGCTCTTGAATACCTTGTAAACGGATTTGCAGTATTCAACAACAAGGATGAAAAGAAAGTTGCTGCAGCTAAGAAATTCATCCAATTCATCGCTGATGATAAAGAGTGGGGTCCTAAAGACGTAGTTCGTACAGGAGCATTCCCAGTTCGTACTTCATTTGGTAAACTTTACGATGACAAACGTATGGAAACAATCAGTGGTTGGACTAAATACTACTCTCCATACTACAACACAATCGATGGATTCGCTGAAATGAGAACTCTATGGTTCCCAATGTTGCAATCCGTGTCTAATGGTGACGAAGAACCTGCTGCAGCTTTGAAGACATTCACTGAAAAAGCAAACGAAACTATTAAAAAAGCAACTAAAAAATAAGTCCTAAATAAACCTTACAGTCCCCCCTTTTCCCTGTGAACATTCGTACACGAAAAGGGGGACTTTTGTTTGAAAATGTAAGCAACTGACAAATCAAAATTAAAATGAAGTTCTTACATAGGCTTATCGTGGAAAAAATTTCATTTTGATTTTACATCAATGTCAGGTGACAAACAAAATAATAAAATAATTGAAAGTGAGGTACCGACAGTGAAAGTCAATAAAATTCGTATGCGGGAAACAGTGATTTCCTATGCTTTCTTAGCACCAGTACTAATCTTCTTTACTGTCTTCGTTTTAGCTCCAATGATTATGGGGTTCATCACTAGTTTCTTTAACTATTCGATGACAAGCTTTGAATTTATAGGATTGGACAACTATATCCGTATGTTTAAAGATCCAGTCTTTGTAAAGTCTTTAATCAATACCGTTATCTTGGTTATTGGTTCTGTACCTGTAGTTGTACTCTTCTCGCTCTTTGTAGCATCGCAAACTTACCAACAAAATGCTGTTGCTAGATCTTTCTATCGTTTCGTCTTCTTCCTCCCTGTTGTAACAGGTAGTGTTGCCGTAACGGTTGTATGGAAATGGATTTATGATCCTCTATCAGGTATTTTGAACTTCGTGCTTAAGTCAAGCCATATCATTAGCCAAAACATTTCTTGGTTAGGAGATAAAAACTGGGCTTTGATGGCGATTATGATTATTCTTTTGACAACATCAGTTGGTCAACCAATCATTCTTTACATCGCAGCAATGGGAAACATTGATAACTCTCTTGTTGAAGCAGCGCGTGTCGATGGAGCAACTGAATTACAAGTTTTCTGGAAGATCAAATGGCCAAGCCTTCTTCCAACAACTCTATATATCGCAATCATCACAACCATCAACTCATTCCAGTGTTTCGCTTTGATTCAGCTTTTGACTTCCGGTGGTCCAAACTACTCAACAAGTACACTTATGTACTACCTATACGAAAAAGCCTTCCAATTGACTGAGTATGGCTATGCCAATACTATTGGTGTATTCTTGGCAGTTATGATTGCCATTGTCAGCTTTGTTCAATTTAAAGTACTTGGAAACGACGTAGAATACTAATAGAAAGGAGACAGCTATGCAATCTACACAAAAGAAACCTTTAACAGCCTTCACTGTTATTTCAACCATCTTCTTGCTTTTATTGACTGTACTGTTTATCTTTCCATTCTACTGGATTTTGACAGGTGCATTCAAATCACAACCGGATACCATTATGATTCCACCACAATGGTTCCCTAAAGCTCCAACTATGGAGAACTTCCAACAATTGATGGTGCAAAACCCAGCCTTGCAATGGATGTGGAACTCAGTCTTCATTTCTTTAGTAACTATGTTCTTGGTTTGTGCAACGTCTTCACTAGCAGGTTATGTATTGGCTAAGAAACGTTTCTATGGACAACGCATTCTCTTCGCTATCTTTATCGCTGCCATGGCTCTTCCAAAACAAGTTGTTCTTGTACCATTGGTACGTATTGTCAACTTCATGGGAATCCATGATACTCTTTGGGCAGTTATCTTGCCTTTGATCGGATGGCCATTTGGGGTCTTCCTCATGAAACAGTTCAGTGAAAACATTCCTACAGAATTGCTCGAATCTGCTAAAATCGATGGATGTGGTGAGATTCGTACTTTCTGGAGCGTAGCCTTCCCTATTGTGAAGCCAGGATTTGCAGCTCTTGCAATCTTTACCTTCATCAATACATGGAATGACTACTTCATGCAGTTGGTTATGTTGACTTCACGTCAAAACTTGACTATCTCACTAGGGGTTGCAACCATGCAGGCTGAAATGGCAACCAACTATGGATTAATCATGGCAGGTGCTGCCCTTGCAGCTGTGCCAATCGTAACAGTCTTCTTAGTATTCCAAAAATCATTTACTCAAGGTATTACTATGGGAGCGGTTAAGGGTTAATCGAGAGTATTTGATTATTTTGATACATTCTACAATTAGAAATAGTATCATAGAGAAGAGAGTAGAATATGATTTTTGATGATTTAAAAAATATAACCTTTTACAAAGGACTTCATCCGAATTTAGATAAGGCTATTGATTATCTTTATGAACACCGCAAAGATACTTTCGAATTTGGAAAGTACGATATTGACGGAGACAAGATTTTCCTAGTAGTCCAAGAAAATGTTCTCAATCAAGAAGAAAATGATCGCTTTGAATACCATAAAAACTATGCAGACTTGCATTTGTTGGTTGAAGGGCATGAATACTCAAGTTACGGTTCTCGTGTTAAGGACGAGGCAGTAGCATTTGATGAAGCAAGTGACATTGGCTTTGTTCACTGTCACGAACAATACCCACTTTTGTTGGGTTATCACAATTTTGCAGTCTTCTTCCCAGGGGAGCCTCATCAGCCAAACGGTTATGCAGGTATGGAAGATAAGGTTCGCAAGTATTTGTTTAAAATTTTAATCGATTAGTAAGTTAGGAGGAGCAAGCAATGGCACAAAAGGGCTCAGGATTAATTAAAGAAGCATTTGATACTGATAATTTTCTCATGCGTTTTAGTGAGAAAGTCTTAGATATTGTGACGGTTAATCTACTCTTTGTTGTGTCTTGTTTGCCAATTGTGACTATTGGGATAGCCAAGATTAGTCTTTACCAAACAATTTTTGAAATCAAGAACAGTAGACGAGTTCCAGTATTTAAAACCTATATTAGAGCCTTTAAACAAAATTTAAAATTAGGTCTGCAATTGGGTCTACTGGAGTTGGGAATTGTTCTGATTAGTGTTCTTGATCTATATCTGTTTTGGGGACAAGAAGGTCTTGCATTTCAGTTGCTGAAAGTGATCTGTCTAGGGATTTTAATCTTCCTGACCTTAGTGATGCTAGCAAGTTATCCTATCGCAGCTCGTTATGAATTAGCATGGAAAGAGGTTCTTCAGAAAGGTTTGCTTCTAGTGAGCTTTAACTTTCCTTGGTTCTTCCTCATGCTTGCAATCCTCTTCTTAATTGCTATGGTTCTATATCTATCAGCATTTACTCTTCTACTTGGTGGTTCGGCATTTTTACTATTTGGATTTGGGCTTCTTGCTTTTTTGCAGGCTGGATTAATGGAAAAATTGTTCGCAAAGTATCAAGCTGAATGAAATAGGTATGAAACTACTTTCAATTGTAAAAATCTTCAAACAGCAAGAAGAAATTAAAATCTAAGTGGCCGGGAGATATTGAAAGCCATTTTTACAAAGTGTATACTAATACAGTAAAAATCAATCTGCCAAGTGCAGAAAATATGAAATCTTAGGAGAAATCTATGTCAGATTTGAAAAAATATGAAGGTGTCATTCCAGCCTTCTATGCATGTTATGATGATGCGGGTGAAGTAAGTCCAGAACGTACACGTGCCTTGGTTCAATACTTTATTGATAAAGGAGTTCAAGGACTTTACGTTAATGGTTCTTCTGGTGAGTGTATTTACCAAAGCGTAGAAGACCGCAAATTGATCTTGGAAGAAGTCATGGCAGTTGCCAAAGGTAAATTGACTATCATTGCTCACGTTGCTTGCAACAATACAAAAGACAGTATTGAACTTGCTCGCCACGCTGAAAGCTTGGGAGTAGATGCCATCGCAACAATTCCACCAATTTACTTCCGTTTGCCTGAATACTCAGTTGCGAAATACTGGAACGATATTAGTGCTGCAGCACCAAACACAGATTACGTTATTTACAACATTCCTCAATTGGCAGGTGTTGCTTTGACTCCAAGCCTTTACACAGAAATGTTGAAAAACCCACGTGTTATCGGTGTTAAGAACTCTTCAATGGCAGTTCAAGATATTCAAACATTCGTTAGCCTTGGTGGTGAAGACCGTATCGTCTTTAACGGACCAGATGAGCAGTTCTTAGGTGGACGTCTCATGGGAGCAAAAGCTGGTATTGGTGGTACTTATGGTGCTATGCCAGAACTCTTCTTGAAACTCAACCAATTGATTGCGGACAAAGACCTTGAGACAGCGCGTGAATTGCAGTATGCAATCAACGCTATCATCGGTAAATTAACTGCAGCCCATGGAAATATGTACTGTGTGATTAAAGAAGTCTTGAAAATCAATGAAGGACTCAATATCGGATCAGTTCGTTCTCCACTTACACCAGTGACCGAAGAAGATCGTCCAGTTGTGGAAGCAGCTGCTCAATTGATTCGTGAAACTAAGGAGCGTTTCCTCTAATCAACAGGAGGCTTTATGACTAATTACGTTGCAATTGATATTGGTGGAACTAATATCAAATACGGTTTGATTGACCAGGATGGACAACTTGTAGAGTCTAATGAAGTTCCAACCGAGGCTCATAAAGGTGGTCCGCACATCTTACAGAAAACAAAAGACATTGTAGCTAGCTATCTAGAAAAAGGTCCAGTAGCAGGTGTGGCTATTTCCTCTGCGGGAATGGTTGACCCTGATAAGGGCGAAATCTTTTATGCCGGTCCGCAGATTCCAAATTATGCAGGAACTCAATTTAAAAAAGAAATTGAAAGTAGCTTTGGAATCCCATGTGAGATTGAAAATGATGTCAACTGCGCAGGTCTTGCAGAAGCCGTTTCAGGATCAGGAAAAGGAGCAAGTATTACCCTTTGCTTGACTATCGGAACTGGTATCGGAGGTTGCTTAATCATTGATGGCCAAGTATTCCATGGCTTTAGTAATTCTGCCTGCGAAGTCGGTTATTTGCATATGCAGGATGGTGCTTTTCAAGATTTAGCCTCTACGACAGCACTTGTTAAGTATGTGGCCGATGCACATGGAGATGAAGTGGAACAGTGGAACGGTCGCAGAATTTTCAAGGAAGCAACCGAAGGTAACAAACTCTGTATGGGGGGGATTGACCGTATGGTAGAATACCTTGGTAAGGGTCTCGCTAATATTTGTTATGTTGCCAATCCAGAAGTTGTCATCCTTGGTGGTGGGATTATGGGACAGGAAGCGATTCTGAAACCTAAAATTCGGAAGGCTTTGAAAGATTCGCTTGTTCCAAGTTTGGCAGACAAGACTCGACTTGAGTTTGCACATCATCAGAATACTGCTGGGATGCTAGGTGCATATTATCATTTCAAAACAAAACAATCCTAAATTGGCAAGGCCAATTTAGGATTTTTAAATAAAGGCAAATACTAACTTGCTTACTGATGGCAAGGTATCTTGCATTTTTGACTTCGATATAGTATATTTAAGTTAATTCAAATATATGCCAGTAACACTAATAGATATGAACTAAAGGAAAGCAATCATTGACCTATAATCAACAAGAAAAATATAACAGTAAAGTAAAATCCTCTGAGGATCAAGAAACAGAAATTACAGCCTATGGCCCACTTCCAAGCAAGGCTCAATTGGACTACCATAAAGAAGAATTGGCTGCCTTCATCCACTATGGTATGAATACCTACACTAACTCTGAGTGGGGTAACGGTAGAGAAAATCCTCAAAACTTTAATCCAACAAACCTTGATACAGACCAGTGGATTAAGACTTTGAAGGATGCTGGATTCAAACGAACAATCATGGTAGTGAAACACCACGATGGATTTGTAATCTATCCTTCTCAATACACAAAACATACGGTCGCTGCTAGTCCGTGGAAAGATGGTAAGGGGGACCTTCTCGAAGAAATCTCTAAATCAGCGACTAAGTATGACATGAATATGGGTGTTTACTTATCACCATGGGATGCTAACCATCCTAAATATCATGTTGCAACTGAGAAAGAGTACAATGAATACTACCTCAACCAACTCAAGGAAATCCTTGGCAATCCTAAATACGGAAATAACGGTAAATTCATCGAAGTATGGATGGATGGTGCGCGTGGTAGCGGAGCTCAAAAAGTAACTTATACCTTTGATGAGTGGTTCATGTACATCAAGGAAGCTGAAGGAGACATCGCTATCTTCTCTGCTCAACCGACAAGTGTTCGATGGATCGGTAATGAACGTGGT
The DNA here is from genome assembly GCF_027497975.1 of Streptococcus sp. SM5. Classification (NCBI taxonomy): domain Bacteria; kingdom Bacillati; phylum Bacillota; class Bacilli; order Lactobacillales; family Streptococcaceae; genus Streptococcus; species Streptococcus sp. SM5. The sequence goes on from NZ_JAJNSC010000018.1 coordinate 40,518, forward strand.
ATCGCCGGAGATCCAGTTTGGCATAAAGTCAAGAAAGCTAAAATCACTGACGATGTGAAGAATGAGTATCTCAACCATGGAGATCCAGAAGGAGATATGTACTCAGTTGGTGAAGCAGACGTTTCTATCCGCTCAGGTTGGTTCTATCATGACAATCAAGAACCAAAATCTATCAAAGATTTAATGGATATCTACTTCAAGTCTGTTGGTCGTGGAACGCCACTCCTACTCAATATTCCACCTAATAAAGAAGGTAAATTCGCAGATGCAGATGTCGCTCGCTTGCAAGAATTCCGAGCAATCTTGGATCAAATGTATGCGACAGACTTTGCTAAAGGAGCAACTGTAACTGCAAGCTCTACTCGTAAGAATCACTTGTATCAAGCAAGCCACCTAACAGATGGTAAGGATGATACGAGCTGGGCACTAGCAAATGATGCGAAAACAGGCGAATTTACTGTTAATCTAGGTCAAAAGAGACGCTTTGACGTAGTTGAACTCAAAGAAGATATTGCTAAAGGTCAACGAATCTCTGGATTCAAGGTTGAAGTTGAACTCAACGGTCGTTGGGTACCATACGGTGAAGGTTCAACTGTTGGTTATCGTCGCCTTATCCAAGGTCAACCAGTAGAAGCACAAAAGATTCGCGTGACCATTACTGGTGCACAAGAGACTCCAATCTTGACAAACTTCTCTGTTTATAAGACACCAAGTAGTATCGAGAAAACAGATGGTTACCCTCTCGGACTAGATTACCATTCAAATACCACAGCTGATAAAGAAAATACAACTTGGTATGACGAATCTGAAGGTATCCGCGGAACATCTATGTGGACTAACCAAAAAGATGCTAGCGTTACCTACCGTTTCACTGGAACAAAAGCATATGTAGTGTCTACAGTTGATCCAAACCACGGTGAAATGTCAGTTTACGTGGATGGTCAAAAGGTTGCAGACGTGCAAACCAATAATGCAGCTCGCAAACGTAGCCAGATGGTTTATGAAACAGATGACTTGGCTCCAGGTGAACATGCCATCAAACTCGTTAACAAGACTGGAAAAGCCATTGCAACTGAAGGCATCTACACGCTCAACAATGCCGGCGAGGGTATGTTTGAGATGAAAGAAACAACTTATGAAGTTCAAAAAGGTCAACCAGTTACTGTAACCATTAAGCGTGTTGGTGGTAGCAAAGGAACAGCAACAGTCCATGTCGTAACAGAACCAGGAACAGGGGTTCATGGTAAAGTGTATAAGGACACAACAGCTGACTTGACCTTCCAAGATGGTGAAACTGAGAAAACAATCACTATTCCAACGATTGACTTTACAGAGCAAGCTGATTCCATCTTTGATTTCAAGGTGAAAATGACCAACGTTTCTGATAATGCTCTTCTTGGATTCGCTTCAGAAGCAACGATTCGAGTGATGAAAGTAGGTTTGCTTTCAAAAGAGAATTGAGTTTTGATAAATTTGTTATAAGCACATTTGAGTGATAAAAAAATCCTAAATTGTTACATCAATTTAGGATTTTCCATTTTTACGATTTCTACGATAACCATTGAGTTTTTTATTTTCCCAATAGCTATTAAAAATCTTTTCTTTACTTTCACGATCAATTTCTAAGAAATAAGCATAAAGCAAGTCAATGACAAAGAGCATAGGAAGCTGGGCAGAAAGCCGTTGAATATAAGGGGATTGACCTTGATTTGCTACAAGTACAGTCTCAGTAAAGTCCTGAGTCTCCTTGCTAAGCATACTGGTAAATAGAACAGTTCTTGCTCCCATATCCTGAGCATCTAGTAGACTATCGATGACGGAAGTTGTTGTTCCTGAAAGAGAAAAACCAAATACGAGACAGTTCTTATCCAAAATGCTTGTAGTCCAGGCGAAACCATCTGGATCTGTTATGGCTTCACAGACTACACCCAGTCTCATGAAGCGAAATTTCATTTCCCGAGCGACTAAGCCAGAACTTCCAGTTCCAAAGAAGTAGACACGCTCAGCCTGTTCAATCATTTGGGCTACGCGTTCTAGTTGTTCTTCATCAATCAGTTCTCGAGACATTTCTCGGAGATTAGTATAGCTTCTTAAGACTCTTTGTGTCAAGGGATTCATATCTGGTTGTAGGAGAGTTAGGGCATCTTTTTGTTGTTGATATTTAAAGATAAACTCACGATAACCTTTGAATCCGCATTTTTTTGCAAAACGTGTGAGAGCAGCTTGTGAGATATGTAGTTTTTGGGTGACCTCTTGCGAAGACAAGTCGTCATGAATTGTTTCAACTTGTAAGAAATAACGGGCAATCACTTGCTCTAATTCCGTCATTTCCTCAAAATGAAGATTAATAATCGTAGAGATGTCTTGCTTGTTCATGTGACTCCTTGGTTGATAGTATTACAACAGATTTAATGAGTGTAAAAAAATCTAGAATTAGGATGATTATTTTTATTATATCACATCTATTTTTTTAAACGTAGATATTTGACTAAAAAGCAAAACTCTTCCCTTTTTCCATAATTTTCTCCTCAAATTATGGTACAATGTAGAGTGAGATTTTGATTAGAAACGAGACTGATTTGTATGAGAAAATTTAATAGCCACTCGATTCCGATTCGGCTAAATTTATTGTTTGCAATCGTCATTCTATTGTTTATGGCGATTATTGGACGCTTGCTCTATATGCAGGTTTTACACAAAGATTTTTATGAAAACAAACTAACTTCAGCTAGCCAAACTCGTGTTACAACAGGATCTGTACGTGGTGAGATCTATGATGCAACAGGAAAACCACTAGTTGAAAACACTGTCAAACAAGTAGTTGCTTTCACACGTAGCAATAAGATGACAGCGACAGACTTGAAAGATATTTCCAATAAACTATTAAACTATGTATCGGTTACTTCTCCTGAGCTAACTGACCGTCAAATTGCTGACTACTACCTAGCTGATCCAGCTACCTATAAAAAGACGGTAGAAGGTCTTCCAAAGGATAAGCGTTTTGATTCAGATGGGAATCTACTTTCAGAATCTGAGCTTTATAACAATGCTGCTGAGAGTATTGCTTCCGACAAAATGACCTATTCAGAGGATGAAAAGAAAGTCATTTATATCTTTAATCAGCTTAATGCTGTTGGGAATTTTGCAACTGGCAATATCCAAACAGATCCATTAGATGATACTCAGGTAGCAGTTATCGCTTCTGCCTCTAAGGAATTACCAGGGATTAGTATCTCAACTTCTTGGGATCGTAAGGTTTTAGATACATCACTTTCGTCAATTGTTGGTAGTGTTTCGAGTGAAAAATCTGGTCTTCCAGCTGAAGATGTTGATGAATACCTTAAAAAAGGTTATTCCCTCAATGACCGTGTAGGAACTTCCTATCTAGAAAAACAATACGAAGAAATTCTACAAGGGAAGCGCACTGTTAAAGAAATTCATCTTGACAAACATGGAGACATGGAAAGTGTTGAGAATATTGAGGAAGGTAGTAAGGGTAAAAACATCAAACTAACCATTGATTTGGCCTTCCAAGATAGTGTTGATGAGCTGTTGAAAAGTTATTTCAAATCAGAATTAGCGAACGGTGGAGCTAAATATTCAGAGGGTGTCTACGCAGTAGCACTTAATCCGAAGACGGGGGCAGTTTTAGCCTTATCAGGGATGAAACATAATGTGGATACTGGTGAGTTAACTCCGGATTCTCTTGGAACTGTGACCAATGTATTTGTTCCAGGATCTGTCGTTAAGGCAGCAACCATTAGCTCGGGTTGGGAAAACGGAGTTTTATCAGGTAATCAAACCCTAACAGATCAACCGATTGTGTTTCAGGGGTCTGCCCCTATCAATTCTTGGTATACAGTTTCGACTGGTTCCTTCCCGATCACGGCCGTTGAAGCCTTAGAGTACTCGTCAAATGCCTATATGGTGCAAACGGCACTGGGAATGATGGGTCAAACCTACAAGCCGAATATGTCAGTTGTAACCAATCAACTAGACTCGGCTATGGGTAAACTACGTTCAACTTTTGGAGAATATGGTCTGGGTGTCGCTACTGGAATTGATTTACCTGATGAATCAATTGGATTTGTTCCTAAAGAATTTGATTTGGCCAATTATCTAAATAATGCTTTTGGTCAGTTTGACAACTATACACCTTTGCAGTTAGCTCAATATGTTGCGACCATTGCTAATAACGGTGTTCGTCTAGCTCCACACATTGTTGAGGGAATTTATGATAATAACGAGACAGGCGGACTTGGAGAGTTAATTCAAGAAACAGAGACCAAAGAAATCAATCGAGTCAATATTTCAGAGTCAGACATGGCCCTCTTACAACAAGGGTTTTACCAAGTTTCTCACGGAACTAGCCCTTTGACAACAGGACGTTCCTTCTCAAATGGGGCGACAGTTTCTATAAGTGGAAAAACTGGTACAGCCGAAAGTAATGTAGCAAATGGTCAAAAGGCTACCAATACCAATGCGGTTGCCTATGCTCCGTCTAATAATCCTCAGATTGCAGTTGCAGTGGTCTTCCCACATAACACCAATCTAACAAATGGTGTCGGCCCTTCTATTGCTCGTGATATTATCAATTTATATAACAAACACCATCCAATGAACTAGAAAGGAAGCTATGCTTTATCCAACACCCATCGCCAAGTTAATTGACAGTTATTCTAAGCTTCCCGGTATCGGGATTAAGACAGCGACTCGATTGGCCTTTTACACGATTGGAATGCCTGACGATGACGTTAATGAATTTGCAAAAAATCTTCTTTCAGCTAAACGAGAATTAACTTATTGTTCCATTTGTGGCCGTTTGACAGACGAGGATCCTTGCTCGATCTGTACAGACCCTAGTCGTGATCAGACAACTATCTTAGTTTTAGAGGATAGTAGAGATGTGGCAGCTATGGAAAATATCCAAGAATACCACGGACTTTACCATGTTTTGCATGGCTTGATTTCGCCAATGAATGGAATCAGTCCTGATGATATCAATCTAAAGAGTCTCATGACTCGGCTTATGGATAGTGACGTTTCAGAGGTCATTGTTGCAACCAATGCGACAGCAGATGGCGAGGCGACTTCTATGTATCTATCTCGTTTGCTTAAACCAGCAGGTATTAAAGTTACTCGTTTAGCACGAGGGTTAGCAGTAGGAGCTGATATTGAATATGCAGATGAAGTAACTCTTCTTCGAGCTATTGAAAATCGGACAGAACTATAGGCTCTAAGGGTAAAAAAGAGGCAAGCACTTAGTAAAGTAAAAATAAGAGTGAGGCTGGACCTAGTTTTGTCCCAGCCTCTTTTGTTTTTGAATATACAAGTTTAAAAAAATAGACAAATATGATATACTAAAGAGCAAGTATTCTAGTAGAAATAGGACATCCATATGAAACAAACAATTATTCTATTATACGGTGGACGCAGTGCAGAACGTAAAGTGTCTGTGTTGTCAGCGGAAAGTGTTATGCGTGCGGTTAACTATGATCGCTTCATGGTAAAAACTTTCTTCATTAGCCAGTCTGGTGACTTTATTAAAACACAAGAATTTACCCAAACTCCAAGTCAGGATGATCGTCTCATGACGAATGATAGCATTGACTGGGACAAGAAAATTACTCCAAGTGCTATCTACGAAGAAGGAGCAGTAGTCTTTCCAGTCCTTCATGGACCGATGGGAGAGGACGGTTCGGTCCAAGGTTTCCTAGAAGTCTTGAAAATGCCTTATGTTGGGTGTAACATCTTGTCATCAAGTCTTGCTATGGATAAAATCACTACCAAGCGTGTCTTAGAGTCTGCTGGAATCGCTCAAGTACCTTATGTAGCCATTGTTGAAGGGGATGACTTGTCTTCTAAGATTGCAGAAGTTGAAGAAAAATTAAGGTACCCAGTCTTTACCAAGCCATCGAATATGGGTTCTAGTGTCGGTATTTCTAAGTCTGAGAATCAAGAGGAACTTCGCCAAGCTTTAGAGCTTGCCTTCAAGTACGATAGTCGTGTTTTGGTGGAGCAGGGTGTAACTGCGCGTGAAATCGAAGTTGGACTTTTAGGAAACTATGATGTTAAGAGCACGCTACCCGGTGAAGTTGTCAAAGACGTAGCCTTCTATGATTATGATGCCAAATATATCGACAACAAGATTACCATGGATATCCCAGCTAAGATTAGCGATGATGTAGTATCGGTTATGCGCAAGAATGCCGAAACTGCCTTCCGTGCTATCGGTGGACTTGGATTGTCTCGTTGTGACTTCTTCTATACAGATAAAGGTGAGATTTTCCTAAATGAGCTAAATACGATGCCAGGCTTCACTCAATGGTCTATGTATCCCTTGCTTTGGGACAATATGGGAATTTCTTATCCAGAATTAATTGAACGTTTAGTTGATCTTGCTAAGGAAAGTTTTGACAAGCGTGAAGCGCACCTATTGTAAAGACAGACATAAGGGCGGGGAAGGACTCCTTGCCCCTTTTTAAAGGAGTAAATATGAAACTTACGATTCACGAAGCTGCGAGTATTGTTGGTGCTAAGAATGACGTGTCAGTCTATCCAGATAGTCCACTAGTTAAGGCAGAATTTGACAGTCGATTGATTGCTGAGGGTGATTTGTTTATTCCTCTCAAGGGAGTGCGTGATGGCCATGATTTTATCGAGACAGCTTTTGAAAACGGAGCTACTGCAACCTTGTCAGAGAAGGAAGTAGAAGGTCATCCCTATATTCTAGTAGATGATGTCTTAACAGCTTTTCAAGCTCTAGCAGCTAGTTATCTCCAAAAAACAGGTGTAGATGTCTTAGCTGTTACAGGTTCAAATGGGAAGACAACGACTAAGGACATGTTGGCCCATTTGCTTTCTACAAGCTACAAAACCTACAAAACGCAAGGAAACTACAATAACGAGATTGGACTCCCCTACACTGTTCTTCATATGCCGGATGGTACTGAAAAGTTGGTCTTGGAAATGGGCCAGGATCACTTGGGAGATATCCATCTTTTGTCTGAACTGGCTCGTCCAAAGACAGCTATTGTGACTTTAGTCGGAGAGGCTCATTTGGCCTTCTTCAAGGACCGTTCAGAGATTGCCAAAGGGAAATTACAGATTGCTGATGGTATGGAGAAAGGTAGCTTACTTTTGGCACCGGCTGATCCAATTGTAGAGGATTATCTACCTGCTGACCAAAAAGTAGTTCGTTTTGGTCCAGGTGCAGAACTAGAAATTACAGATTTGATTGAGCGTAAGGATAGCTTAACCTTCAAGGCTAATTTCTTGGAGCAAGCTCTTGACTTGCCCGTAACAGGTAAATATAATGCGACCAATGCCATGATTGCATCCTACGTAGCCTTGCAAGAAGGAGTGTCTGAGGAGCAGATTGGTCAAGCCTTCCAAAACCTTGAGTTGACCCGCAATCGTACTGAATGGAAAAAAGCAGCCAACGGTGCGGATATCTTGTCAGATGTCTACAATGCCAACCCAACAGCCATGAAGTTGATTTTAGAAACTTTCTCTGCTATCCCAGCCAATGAAGGTGGCAAGAAAATCGCAGTTCTGGCGGATATGAAAGAACTTGGAGACCAGTCTGTCCAACTTCACAATCAAATGATTTTGAGCCTGTCACCTGATGTACTTGATACCGTTATTTTCTACGGTGAAGATATTGCGGAATTGGCCCAACTAGCCAGTCAAATGTTCCCAATCGGTCATGTTTATTACTTTAAGAAAACAGCTGATGAAGACCAGTTTGAAGCCATGGTCAAACAAGTCAAGGAGAGTCTTGGTGCAAATGACCAGATTCTGCTTAAAGGTTCGAATTCTATGAATCTAGCTAAGCTAGTAGAAAGTTTAGAAAATGAGTGCAACTAATTTTGCTAAGAATCTACAGAGGATGTTGGCTATCACTGATACTGGTTTGACCTATACAAAGGACCCCTTTGACCGTGAACGTTATGAGGATTTACGTCAGATTTTATGGAGCCTATTACAGGATCAAACAGAGCTCAATCAAGAGGAATTGACTGCGATCTTAAAACCAACAGCTAGCTATGCAACTCCCTTGATGGATGTAAGGGCTTGGATTGTTCAAGATCAGAAGATTTGCCTGGTTAGAGGACAAGGAGAGGATACTTGGGCATTACCTGGTGGCTTTGGTGAAGTAGGCTATTCCCCTAAGGAAAATATCCGAAAAGAAGTTCAGGAAGAAACAGGCTTTTTTGCAGAAGTAGGCTCTTTATTGGCTGTTTTTGATACCAATCGCTTTCAAATGCAGAGTAAGCAGTATGCCAAGTTTGTATTTGATTGTCGACTATTGGATGGGGACTTTCAAGAAAACCAAGAAGTTGCTGAATTAGGATTTTTTGACATTTCGGCTCTCCCTCCCTTATCTAAAAAAAGAATAACCAAGGAACAAATGGATATTCTATGGCAGGTTTATCAGGGTGAGCGGAAACAATATATTGATTAGAAGCTTTGTTTTATCTTAAGGCCACTAGCTTCTTTTGAACAAAAAAATATTAGAAATAAATGTAAGCTAGGCTCTATGTAGATAAGTAAGAGATCGGCTTATATAAAGATGAGGAAAATTATATGAATGTTTGGGATGCTTTATTTACCACCCAGGCTACGGAGCCACCCCAATTTGGATTTACTTGGTACGCAAGCACATTTGCCTTACTGTTTTTGACAATTTATCTTGCTCACCGCTATCGTGATAATAAGGTTTGTCAACGATTTTTCCAGATAATACAGGCAATACAGTTAATCGCGCTTTATAGCTGGTATTGGATCAATCAGTTCCCGCTGTCAGAAAGCTTGCCTTTTTATCATTGCCGATTAGCCATGTTTGTAGTTCTACTACTACCAGGTGTTTCAAAAACCAAACAGTATTTTGCTTTGCTTGGAACCTTCGGGACGATTGCAGCTTTTGTTTATCCAATCCCAGACGCTTACTCTTTCCCACACATCGTTATTTTGTCCTTTATTTTCGGACATCTAGCCCTTCTTGGAAATTCTTTGATTTATCTTTTAAAACACTACGATGCTCGTCTGTTGGATTTCAAAGGTATTCTTATACTGACCTCTTTGCTCAATGGTTTGATTTTCATGGTCAATTTAGTGACAGGTGGAGATTACGGATTTATGACAAAACCACCATTGGTTGGAGATCATGGTCTTGTGGTTAATTATATCATTGTCACTCTATTTTTAACTTGTGCTATTTTCCTCTTCTCTAAAGGTTTTCAAGTCATTACTCAGGAGAAGGCAGAAAGAAGATTGAAAATCTGGCAGAAATAAAAAATATTTTCCCAACCGCTTGACTTTTATCTGAGAATTTTGATACAATAGTAGGCGGTATTGTTTACCCCATTTGTAAGGCCCCGGAACCTTTCAAATACCCCGCGGACCGGAACATCCGCCCTGTAAACAAAAACGATATTCATATAGGAGAAATCATGAACAAAACTACATTCATGGCTAAACCAGGCCAAGTAGAACGCAAATGGTACGTTGTTGACGCAACTGATGTACCTCTTGGACGCCTTTCAGCAGTTGTTGCTAGCGTACTTCGCGGAAAAAACAAACCAACATTTACACCACACACTGATACAGGTGACTTCGTAATCGTTATCAATGCTGAAAAAGTTAAATTGACTGGTAAAAAAGCAACTGATAAGATCTACTACACTCACTCAAACCACCCAGGTGGATTGAAACAAATCTCTGCTGGTGAACTTCGTTCTAAAAACGCAGTTCGTTTGATCGAGAAATCAGTTAAAGGTATGCTTCCACACAATACTCTTGGACGCGCTCAAGGTATGAAATTGAAAGTATTTGTTGGAGCTGAGCACACTCACGCTGCACAACAACCAGAAGTTCTTGATATTTCAGGACTTATCTAAGGAAAGGAACAATAAAGTATGTCACAAGCACAATATGCAGGTACTGGACGTCGTAAAAACGCTGTTGCACGCGTTCGCCTTGTTCCAGGAACTGGTAAAATCACTGTTAACAAAAAAGATGTTGAAGAGTACATTCCACACGCTGACCTTCGTCTTGTAATCAACCAACCATTCGCAGTTACTTCAACTGCAGGTTCATACGACGTTCTCGTTAACGTTGTAGGTGGTGGATACGCTGGTCAAGCAGGAGCTATCCGTCACGGTATCGCTCGTGCCCTTCTTCAAGTAGACCCAGACTTCCGCGATTCATTGAAACGCGCAGGACTTCTTACACGTGACTCACGTAAAGTTGAACGTAAGAAACCAGGTCTTAAGAAAGCTCGTAAAGCATCACAATTCTCAAAACGTTAATCAACACGATTATATCAACGTTTCAAAGCACTCAAGAGTTTACCTCATGGGTGCTTTTTTATGTTTTTTTAAAAAGTTCACCTCAAAGTTTACCTTATTTTAACCTTATTGTTTTAGAGACTTTAAGGCAAATTCACCGACTGCCATAGGGACTACATTAGAAGTATTGACATAAATCTGTGTTGTACCTGTGTCGCTATGTGTTAGAGCTTCGGAAATAGCTTCTAAGCTCATTCCTGCCTGTTTAGCGAGTGTTGCTCCCGTATGACGTAGTTTATGTGGTGTAGCGTGTGTAAGCTCTGGGTGTCGCTTTCTGATAGTTTTCATCTTATTATTGAGATAGTCAGAGTGTAAAGGTTTATTGATATTTCCTCTGGTATCTATGTAAGTGAAGATGAATTGTTCTGGATTAGTGATGATACCAAACTTTGCTAGTTCATATTTTTGTTGTTTTTTCCATGAAGTCAGAAGTTGAAGCAAGTCGCTAGAAATAGAAAAGATAGTTTTTTTATTTCCTTTGGTAGATTTTACTTGTCCATATCTATCTAAAGCCTGAATTAACTGAATCTGAGATTTTGAAAAGTCGATATGTTTCCACTGGAGAGCATATGTTTCTGATTTTCTATCTCCGAGGAAAAAAGTGAGATAGAAAAGAACGTAATCTTTGAGTGATATTTTATCGTTCTCTAAATCTTCTTTAAAGGCTGAGAACCATTCTTGGAGTTGCTCATGAGTTAAATATAAATCTTCATCACGTTTTGATTCTGCAAGTTGAATTTTTTTTACAGCCTTAATTCGTCTTAAAGTTTTTGCAACTCTATTTGCTTCAATATACTCAAGTTCTTCTGCCCAATCAAAAATAGAAATAACGTAACTTCGTAAAGTTTTGAAGTTGGCATATTCGTTGGCTTTTGCCGTCATCAAATTTAGAATAACCTGTTTATTTTGGTTTAAAAATTGAATCGTATAGTTGCCAAGAAGTGGTAGTATATGCTTTTCAAAACATGTTTTGGTATTAGCAATTGTTGACCTGCTTGGTGGCTTCGAAGTAGATGTAGTTTGTCCTGCTTTGTAGGATTCCCACCAAATCTTATTATAGAAGTCCGAGAAAAGAATATCTTCTTTTCCTAGTCCGAAAAAGACGTTATCTTCAATTTGATTTAGCTTCGTAAGTAGGTCTATCTCTGTTTGTCGTGCCTCCTTTCTTGTTTTAAATCTCTTATCATAATAGTTATTGTTAACGATACCAAGAGGCATTCGTGCTTCTAATGGTATATAGACTTTTAAGCGGTAAGTTCCGTTTTTTGTCTTACTGATAGTCATGATATTCTCCTTTATATCGAACCAGAAAATATCATGACCATTATAAAATAAAAATCTTGATTTTTCTAGTTGTTACTGTTTAGCCAGCGGTCAATAGCGTCTTTGTGGAATCGAATTGTTTTTCCAATTTTGATTGATGGAAGCCCCCTTTGAATCCATGAATCAAGGGTATTGTTGGAAATTCCCAAATAGTCGCAAGTCTGTTTTTTGTTCAAATAGGGGCAACTTATAGAATTTTTTTCTATTTGTTGTTCAATTTCTTTTTGGATAAGGTTTGATAGCAATAGCTGAATCTGATGAATCTGTTCATCAGGAAGAATCACTTGCATTTATTACGCTCCTTCTTATCTTGGTTCCTCATTGGATTGCATCGACGTGAATCCAAATACTTAGCAAAGAAGTAGGTGCGTTCGATGATAAGTCCAAGAAGTGGTGTGTGATTAGCTCGTGCATACCAGACGAGTTCTTCAAACTCTGTGAAGTCATTCTGCTCAATAATATCCACAACTTCATGCATGAAATCATCTGAGTTATTTTCTACAAGAAATTTATCGAGATTAAAACCACATCCAACTTCAATATCATCTATATCATATTGGGTTTTCTCCTTATTTTCGGCATGAATGAAGTAGTCAAAAAGTCCTTTGGGTGATTGTACGATTTCTACATGAGCAGGTCCATTCAACTTGTCCTTGATTAGCTCGGAAACTTGTTTATAACTTTTGAGAGAATCAAAGAAGAAAGCCCCGTGTTTGTGAGATTTTTTCAGTTCCCCAGTTTGTCGGTTAATGTCCTTATCGTGCCAAGGACTAAGGATGAAGGGGATGTGTAGTTCTTCAAGAACTTCAAGGTAGTCAGCAGGGGCACTTTCTTTGTAAAAAAGGAATGTCCACTTGCTGGAGCGCTGTTCTTTTGTCATATTAATATACCTTTCTGATTGCTGATTACAGGATAATTGGGGGTCGTAGTAACCCCATTACACGTGGATAGATGATTTTGAAAATATGGGGCTTTTGGCTTTCACTATGTGAGCCAAGCCCCATATTTTCCTTTATCTCTTAGTTCCTGTAAACCAAAGTTTATTACCTTTTCGATGAGGTGAAGAAAAATAATAGTGTGGATTTCTGTTTGAAATTTCTTCCTTGATATCATCTTCCATTTCTTTCAGTAACTTCTGAGCCTGTTGAGTTCTTGGAATGGCCAGTAAGACAGTGACAGTTTCTTTTCTTACGTCTACCGTACATCCTAAGATAGAATGATTAAAACTTTTTAAAACGGGCTTGATTCGAGTAATGCCCTGGTTCTCAATTGTATTTATTGGTTCATATTGTTCATCTTGCTTTAAAAATTGTCTCATTCTAGAAGTCCGGTAAATAGATTTAAAATAATTCCATAATGAATCTTTTAAAAATCTTTGAACTAACTCAATGATAACCAAAAGAGCAGGAACGAGAATGAGAAAGAATGATAGTAATTGAATGTAATATTCACAAATAGTCAATATATCTAGTACTTTTGTAAAAACTCCTTGCATTCCATATATCTTAATATTTTCTAATGCTTGGATAAATAAATTGATTCCAATCTTAAAGAGGAAGCTAAAAATTGCAAGGCCAATAAGATTTATATTGAGGTTATAAGTTCTTTGAAAAAAAGTTTTTTTCATGAGTTACAGGATACCTTTCTTTGTATAATACGTGGGACATAGTAGAGGCAAAACTTGATAAGGATGTTCATTATCTATAATTTGAATTAAGCCAGTCCCTTTTCCAATTGGGATGACAATTCCCTCAGGATCTAAGTCAGGGAACAGAAACTGTGTTGTCTTCTTGTTGATATTGCCTATTTGTATCAAGACATTCAATTGTTCCCTAACAGATATAGGTATAGTATTATAGTCGAAGCGCTGACTAACAAGCAACAAGTGGATAGATGTGGCTCGGCCCAAAAGAGAAACTTGTGATAAGAGAGAGAAAAATGAATCTTTAATAGTTTTATTGACTCCCTCGGATAATGCCAACACTTCATCAATGACAATCGTCAAATGTTCAAATTTATGATCTGGATTATCATAGAGAATCTCTTGTCTCTGTTGTATAAGATTCAAGCAAGTACTCAAATTCTCGTTGATTTCTGAAACAAAGTCAGATTTAGAACGATTTTTTTGAGGATGTAGAACCGGAATGCCATGTTCGCGAGCCCATCGACTGGGTGTATCAAATTTTGGATCTACAATTATTAGCTCTGAAATATTTTTTAGCAGGCTAAGAAAATAGGTCAGAGCGTAAGACTTACCTGAACCGCTATTCCCTGCGATAGCCATAGAAGTTACTTTATTGTAGTCAAGAGTAAGATTTTTCATGACGGGAATCAGATTTTCCTTTTGTTTTGCCGTGAATTCTTCCAAATCAGCAATCACTAGACGTTCAGAAACGCCTGCTTTCCAAGGGAAGAAGAGCCCACGTTGTACATGAATATCATCTGTATCTAGCGCCATTAAATAGGCTGAGTTTTGTTTGAGAAGAGTGAAGAGAGGATAGAGAGCAGCATTGGCAATCAGGAAAATTTTTTGATAGAGTTCATCATCAATGATATAACTCGCTGGTAAGCGAGGAAGAAAGAGGAATCCTTCTTCCATAATCATACATGTAAAACTGTTCAAATAGCTATTTTCTCCCTGCATAATACTTCCTAGCCCCATGTTTAAGCTTTGGAGCAAATACTGCTCTAGTTCTTTTTTAGTCATTATTTAATCCCCTTAACATTATCAGCTTTAAAGTAGACATTGAAGCCCACCTCGCAAGCTTGTAAATTATCGAACTGTACCAAGGTCATATAGGAGGGAAGTTCTATTTCGTTTTCAAATTTGACACGAAAAGGTGGAAGTCCCTTCTGAGAGAACCAGGCTTTATAAGCAATGATTTCACCCGTTGGTTGACCGTCTTCAAATTTAATTTGTGTCTCTAATTCTGTACTTAAGCAATAAATACCTTGCTTGTTATCAATATATTCATTGGCAGTATTGGCTGAGTAGCCACCTTTACGATTCCTTGTTTTCATTAGTTTTACCTCGTGTTTGATTATTTGTCTTAGCTAAGAACAATCTTAGTTTAACGTAATTTCATGAAGTAGACTGTCAGTTTTTCTGACAGTCTATCTTTAAAATTGTGATATGAGACAGGCAAATTCGGATAACCAATCAGTTAATTTTTCAGCTATTTGATGCGAAGTTTCTTCCTCTGGAAAATCTGAAATAAAGTTTGACAAAGAACATAGAAAAATTTCTTTGTTTTTTTCTATGAATTGAGATACTTCTTTTTGTGAGATATTAGAAATTTTTTTTGCTAATATCTGCTTTAGAAGCGTGTCTTCAAATATAGGATCAATTAAAATTGTAGATATTATATTCTTTATCAGCAGTAATTCGAATTTCTTACTCGGAAAAAATAATTCTCTTGGATTTTTATAATGTAAACTAGATTGAAAAGCTAACGAAGCGCTGAAGCTAATATTCCTTTTTCCTTTTAGTATTTGTCCGACAGTTGTTTCGGATAATAATTCAACTTCCCCTTCTTCTGTTTCATATCCAATTTGATTTTGTAACATTTCTAGCTCGTTTATCTTTTTCTTGAGTTCTTCGCCTATCAACTTGCAATACAATTCTGCTATCACTTTTCTATATGATGTCATTTTACTTCCTTTGCGTCCGAAGACGGAAAGAAACTAAATAATTCCCGACCGATAGATGTAAAAAAAGCACACTAAATCAACGGCGAAACCTTACAAGATATAGACAACTAACATAGATGTCTATTTTTTAGTTTCAATCCGTCCTTCAGTGCACTTTTGGACTTTATATTCTCCATTTAAATGGGGTAATTACATTATAAAATATAAAAAGTGGTATAATTAGGGTGATTTTTTTAAAAAAATTAGAAAAAAACACCACATTTTCGAGAGAGGATTTATGATTTTCAAAAGAACAAAGAAATATTTAATGGATTGTGCTTCGATAAGGCTTGATTCCAAAATTAACATTATAAATGAGGAGCGAAAATCAAGAGCTTCCATAGAGCATTTCTGGCATACTGGACAAAATAAGAATAAAAACAACAAGTATAATAAGCTCACGAATCAAGAGATTTCTCCAAGTAATCCCCCGTTAATTAGCTTAATTAGGAGAGGGATGGTAACCTCAAAAAACCCATTCTTATATACTCCTAATTCAATAGAAGATGTTTTTAATAATTGTAAATTGGAACAATATGGTACAAAACTAGGATTAAATATTGATGAAGAAAAGCAATATTTAAGACGCAATATAATGTTTGAATCTTACGATGAGATTTGTTTTGGTAATTCTTCTGAGCATTGGGAGCTGAAATCTTTTCTATCGTCTAGTATCATTTTAGATATTCTTTTTGAGTCTTATGACGAAAATCTATGGAGAATAGTTTTAGGATACATGCCACTTAATATTGAATTTGAGAAAATAAGGTTAGATGTAGTTGACGTTCAAAAGGTATACAATATCTTGTTTGAAGAGCATTACCAATTATTTATGACTGGGATTTTTCGGGCTTCAGAAGTAGTGGTAAATACTAGCTCTTTATTTTGGGAATATTATGAAGAACGAAAAAAGAACGACTCGACAATCAATAATAAGTTAGCCCTCATTGATACTTATTTGAATGATTTCTATCATGAAATTTTAAAAAAAAGATTTGATAAATTTATTAACGATACAAGTTACTATGGATATGAAGGGAAAGCTATCCAAGAGAATAGTACTTATCAAAGTTTAGAGTCAATTATTTCAATCCAAAAAGAGATGCGAATGTATCAAAGTGGAGAAGATTCGGAAGGCATCAAGAAAAAATATAATAAAAGAATTTGGGATCATGATTTTATATGTGCACTCAATAAATATAATTATAGTGATAAGCTGTTTGAATGCACGGGTCTTTATTTAGATGATAAGGACATGGAAACGATATATGCTACATATATTTTAGATTTATCAGAAAAGCTACTTAATTCTTTAAGTAGTTTCCAAAGCTTTCGAGAGGATAATTCACATTGGCAAGGCAATTATTTGGGTTATGTCAAAAAATATCAATTCGGTAATGAGATTTTAAAATATTTAATATCGGGAGATAAAGAAATCTTAAGACCGTTGATCAGCAATCGCTTACGAATAGACAACAATCGACGTGCAAGAGAACGTTATTTTATGAAAAAACATCCTGATAGCGATTTAGCAAAAGAAACAAAAAAATTATATGAAGATCTAAAACGTCGCTGATTAAAGAAAATAATAAACTGAGAAGAAAACTCCGTTAATGGAAAGTTTTTTTGATATAATAATTTCGTAATATTTTGAGTATGAAGAAATGGAGAAGTATGTTATTTTGGATTAATTTAGTAGTCACATTAATTGTGGCATATAGCCTTGGCACAAAACAATCAGGAAATAAAGTATTAAATTATTTTCTCTTGTTATTAATGATTTTAAATATTTATTTTGTTGGAAAATACATAATTGAGAAAACGCCTATTTTTGTTGACAGTATAATCAAGTATTTACAAAATATGACAACCAGTTTAGATGCCGTAATTTTAGTTGCGTTAATTACTGGTTCAATTTCACTTTTAAATTCTTTCTATTCGAGATACTCAGATAATAAAACTAAACGAAGAGAATACCTATCTGCAAAAAGAGAGAAACCATATGCTGAATTTATAGAACTTGTTTATAAAATAACTCAAAATGGGAAAAATGGATTTACATACTCCCAGAAAGATATGATTAATGACATAAGTAGTTTTAATAGTAAATTATCACTTTGGGGCTCTCCAAAAGTAGTGAAAAAGTGGAATGCTTTTAGAAAAAGTTCGTTAGAGACTAAATATAAGAGTGATACTGAACTTCTTATTTTGATGGAAGACGTGATGAACGAGATGAGAAAAGATTTAGGAGTTAAGTCGGTCGGTCAAGGTAATTTACTATCTTTTTTTATAAATGATATTGAAAATGTGATAAAAAAGTAAATACTTCGATCTTTTATACGACAGTATTAGACTAGTCTATAATTTTAATCTTAGAAAATTAAGTTCGAATTCAATTATAATTTCAACTATTGAAATTATGAAATTATGCAAAAAATATCAATAGGAAAAAATATACATGAACATAAGGGAGCAGAAAAAGAAAGCTCGATCTTTCATTGAAAGATGGACTGGTCGAGGGAATGAAAGACAAGATAGCCAATCCTTTTGGTTAGATTTATTAGGGACAGTCTATGGAATTGAAAATCCCTCTACCTATATTACTTTTGAAGATAAAGTCATGCTTGACCACACCAGTTTCATCGATGGATTTATCGATACAACAAAGGTACTAATTGAGCAAAAGGGTGCAGATAGAGACCTAAACAAGGCTATAAAGCAGTCAGACAATACTTATTTGACACCATTTCAACAAGCTAAGCGCTATTCAGCCAACCTTCCATATTCTAAACGCCCACGTTGGATTGTAACTTGTAATTTTAAAGAGTTCTATGTCTATGACATGGAGCAACCAAATGGTGAACCAAAAGTCATTAAACTTGCTGATTTGGATAAAGAGGCTTACCGTCTAGAGTTTTTGATAGATAAGACAAATGAACATCTAGAACGCGAGATGAAGGTTTCTATCGAAGCTGGAGGAATTGTTGGAGAGATTTACGAGGGGCTTTTTAAACAGTACATCAATCCTGACAGCCCAGATAGTCTCCATGCTATTAACCAATTGGTTGTTCGTTTAGTATTCTGTCTTTATGCTGAGGATGCAGGGATATTTGGCCATCGAATGATGTTCCATGACTACCTGGCTCGTTTCGGTAGTCGTGATTTCCGTAGAGCTTTAATAGACCTTTTCTCAATCCTCGATACGCCGATTGAGGAACGTGACCCATACTTAGATGATGAACTACTGGCTTTCCCTTACGTTAATGGGGGGATGTTTGCCGAGAATAAGTTGGAAATTCCAAACTTTACGGAGGAGCTTCGTGAGCTAATTCTGGAGCATGCATCATCTAGCTTTGACTGGTCAGAAATTAGTCCTACTATTTTCGGAGCGGTATTTGAATCAACACTAAATCCAGAAACACGTCGAAGTGGAGGTATGCATTACACTTCTATTGAAAATATCCATAAAGTTATTGACCCGCTTTTCCTTGATGATTTAAAGGCTGAGTTGAACGAGATCCGTCAATTCAAGCAATTTAAAACGGTTGAACAAAAAGCTAAGCAGTTCCAGTCAAAACTATCTAGTCTGACTTTTTTCGACCCTGCTTGTGGTTCAGGTAACTTTCTAACAGAAATTTATATATCCCTCAGACGATTAGAGAATGAGGCTATTAAGCTTTATATGGGGGATACAGTAGCATTGGATTTAGGTCAAGATCTTGTTAAGGTGAAATTGAATCAATTCTATGGTATCGAGATTAATGACTTTGCGGTTTCGGTTGCTAAAACGGCCCTATGGATTGCAGAAAGCCAGATGCTAGAAGAAACTAAAGATATTGTATTTGCGAATATTGATTTCTTGCCACTTAAGTCTTATACAAATATTGTTGAAGGAAATGCTTTAGAAATTGACTGGGAAACAGTAGTACCTAAAGATAAGTTGAACTATATTATTGGAAATCCACCTTTTGTTGGTGCTAAATTGATGACTGCATCCCAAAAGTCAGATTTAATTTCTGTATTTGATGGATTGAAAGGTGCAGGGAATCTCGATTTTGTTACTGGATGGTACATTAAAGCAGCTAAACTCATTTCGAAAACAAGCATAAAAGTTGCCTTTGTATCCACGAACTCTATTAGTCAAGGCGAACAAGTAGCGATTCTCTGGAAACCTATTTATGAACTAGGAATTGAAATTATCTTTGCTTATCCTACGTTCAAGTGGGAAAGTGAAGCAAGCCAAAAGGCAGCTGTTCATTGTGTAATCGTTGGCTTCGCAGATATTCAAGTAGCAAAACAATGTCAGAAAGAACTCATCTTCACTAATATTAGAGAGATAGTCAGTCAGATCAATCCATATTTAATTGAAGCTCCAACTGTCTTTATTGAGAGTCGAACTACTCCAATTCATAATGTTCCTAGTATGGGAATCGGTAATAAACCGATAGATGGAGGTTTTTATCTTTTCGAAAAAGAAGAGATGGAAGAATTTATCCAATCAGAGCCACGTTCAGCTCAATATTTCAAACCTTGGTATGGTGCGAAGGAATTCATCAGTCGCAAACCACGTTATTGTCTCTGGTTAGGAGATTGTAATCCTAATGAATTGAGAAAAATGCCAAAAGTTCTTAAAAGAATTGAAGCTGTTCGAGATTATCGTTTAGCTAGTCCCAGTGCTGGCACAAGAAAGATAGCAGAAAAACCTACACGATTTCATGTTGAAAATATTCCAGATTCTGATTTTTTGATTATACCTAGTGTTTCATCAGAAAAACGAAGATATGTCCCGATTAGTTTTATGAGTAAAGAAAATCTGGCTAGTAATCTAGTATTAATTATTCCAAATGCTAGTCTATTTCATTTTGGTATACTAACTTCCAATGTCCATATGGCTTGGATGCGTACGGTTGCCGGTCGCCTTAAATCAGATTATCGTTATTCAGCTAAGGTAGTGTATAACAACTTCCCTTGGCCAGAAGTGACTGATGCTCAAAAAGAGAAAATTTCTAAATCTGCACAAGCTATTCTCAATGCACGTGCGCTTTATCCAGATAGCTCATTAGCTGACCTTTATGACGAGTTAACTATGCCAGTAGAACTCCGGCGTGCTCATCAAGCTAATGATAAAGCTGTTATGGAAGCTTATGGTTTAACAAAAATTGTTGATGGCAAGAAAACTTGGTTGACAGAAAGTGAGACAGTTGCACGGTTATTTGAAATGTATGAAGAAATTACATCTAAGTAATCGATATAATAGATAGAGATGTCTTATATGGAGAAATAAAGTATTATGAATAAAATTAAACAATTTTGGGTGAAATTTCAGATTGCATATACATGGAGTAAATTCTTTAAATTCGCTGTTAAAATAGGATCTTTTATTATTTT
This sequence comes from Streptococcus sp. SM5, assembly GCF_027497975.1. Classification (NCBI taxonomy): domain Bacteria; kingdom Bacillati; phylum Bacillota; class Bacilli; order Lactobacillales; family Streptococcaceae; genus Streptococcus; species Streptococcus sp. SM5. The sequence goes on from NZ_JAJNSC010000018.1 coordinate 61,271, forward strand.
TATCGTAACTATAACTACTTTGTTGTACGATATTGAAACAAATATTGATAATGATGCTAATCAAAAAATGAACGATTTGATTAAATATGTATTCCAATATAGACAGAATCAAGATTTATTGGAATACTATTTATCAAAACCAAATTCAAATAAATCAGACTTTCAATTAATGGATCAGATTCAAAGAAACTATGAAAACAACTCCATAATATATCTAATTGAGACAAATTTAGATGAAAAGAATCCCTTTTCGAAAGAATTATTAAATAAGGTTAGAAATCAGGATGAGTACTTAAAAAAAGTAAATCCAGATTCAAAATTAGGGGGTACTGCGGAAGGTTATATTTCTGCCGATAATTTAAAGGAAACTGTAAAAAAATATAAAACATATCAGGACAATAAAATCAATGGTTTAAGTTTTTTTGAAAATATTCTAAATAATTAATTTATTTGTAAATACCAATAAATTTAACGCTTATTTTCCAATCTAAGATATAATCCCTAAAAGATTAGTAACCATGTTGTCGATTACTTAATCTAACCTAAGACATATTTGTCATTTTTATCTCTAAAATTGTAACTCTCCTTAAATATTTACATTTAGAATAGATGATTAATCTTAATTTACGGACGGATTATTTTCAATAATTTCGAATGAGTTATATTCCCATGAAAGTAAGAACCTTTTTTATAAATTCTAGATACAAAAGCAACCATTCAATTACATCAAGAAACACAATATATTGTGTATGCTTTTTTTGAAAAACACAACATATTGACAAAACAAACATTTAGTAGTATTATTACATTAAAGATGTTACTAGATTATAAGCTTTTTGAAGCAGAGTAGCTATAAAATAGAGGTGCACATGCTAGAATTTGATGTAATTGAACACTTTCAAGCGTTTGAAAAAAACCTGAGGACTTCTGAAGATGATGTAAATACTATAAGCAATAGAGTAAAAGTAATTACTAAAATAATTAACAGAGCTTATTGGAATATAGATTCTGAAGTTTCACATAGCATATTGGTAGGTTCGTATGGACGGGGGACAGCAATATACTTGAGTGATATAGACTTACTTGTAGAGCTTCCAGAAAATCAAAAAGATCGATTTGCTCAGTATAGCGGAAACGGTCAGAGTGCCTTGCTTCAGGATCTGAAAAGCAAATTATTGAATCACTATTCAGATTCGATTATTAAGGGAGATGGACAGATTGTTAGCATCGAGTTCTCTGACGGCATTCGCTTTGAGATATTACCAGCTTTTAAATTATCTGGTACAGATAAGTATGAATATCCTAATGCTAATGACGGTGGTAGTTGGGAAGAGACAGACCCTAAACTAGAACAATATAAACTAATGGACCAGAATAGACAATATAATTTTGCTGTTAAAAAATTTTGTCGTATGTTACGTGCATGGAACGATACAAACGATGTTGGATTGCATGGAATTGCCATAGATTCATTAAGCTATAGTTTTTTTGAAACTTGGGATGAGTCTAAAACAGGGTATGTATATTTTGATTGGATATCGCGCGATTTTTTCAGGTATGTAATAAATTTTATCGAGAATAATAATATTCTACTCTCGCTAGATGGAAGCTACAGCATTGAGATTGACACTGCTATAAAACGTAAGGCAGAGAGTGCTCTAAATAATTGCGAAACAGCTATTGTTTTCTGTAGAGATAATCAGAAATCAGAAGAGTATTGGAGTAAAGTCTTTGGGAAAAAATTTCCAAAACTGCTATCTGAAAAAAATTCCCAAACTGACAGAGTTTCAATCTCAAAACGTAGCACTAGAGAACCAATCGGCACTGCTATTGATACTGAGCAATTTGCAGATGAAATGGGATGGGATATTGCTATAGAAAAGACTGTTGAAATCCAATCAAGTTTAGAGATCAATGGTTTTAGGAAAGGTAGCATTTCACATAAATTTAGAATCCCAATAAAACCTAACTCAAAAATAATCTTTTCAGTTAAAGATGTTCCTGGTATTTGTTGGTATTGGAAGGTTAGAAATGTTGGAGCGATAGCAAATAGTAGAAATGCAATCAGAGGTCAAATTGTAAAAAGAACATATAAGATCGTTGAACCTATTAATTTCAAAGGCAATCATTATGTAGAAGTATACGGGATACATCAAGGCAGAGTGAAAATTTATGGGAAAATAGATGTGCCTTTGGAGGATTTTTTATGAGTGAAAATATTATGCAGCAAATGTTATGGCAGCAAATCGTTGAACAACACGCCAAGTTAGTATACAGTTTTACTACAGATGAAAAAGAAATAGCTCGTATATTATGGTGGGTGAAAATTCGACAAGTAACATCTATTATTTTGTCTGCAATAACAGTTAGCCCCGCTTTTTCATCTTTGTTTGGTCATAATGTGTGGTGGAAGTTTTTTTCTTCAATAGCGGGTATCGTTTTATTATGCTTATCTACTTACAATCTTAAAACAGATGATAACGGTAAGATAAGTGCTTTAAAGAAGTCAGCTGACACTTTATGGGAAATTAGAGAAAAATATATCTCATTATTAGTTGACTTTGATAATTTTACGATAGAGGAAATTAGAGATAAAAGAGATGAGCTGATTAAAGAGACTGCCAATGTTTATAAAAATAGACCTAAAACAAGTCCACGTGCTTATAGACAAGCTCAAAAAGCTTTACAAGTTGAAGAAGAGCAAACATTTAATGAGGGGGAAGCAGAGCAGCTACTACCTAGGTCCCTTAGAAACAGGTATCCGAGATCTAAACATTGATATAACAAAAAAGACAACAGATTTGACCCTGTTGTCTCTTTTATATATCCGAACATCTAATTTATTTCACAAAAAATGTAGTCAAAAATGTAGTCATTCGGTTAATTTTTATTGCAATACATTGAATTTTGAAAACTCAAGAATCGCGTTAAATCAAGGTTTTTTCGTTTCTACTGAAACGTAATGACCCACTATTTAACCTCTGTAAAAATTAAATAATCCCTTTATAAACCTTATTATATCAGCATTCTTTCCTGTTATTGAAAAATAGGTAGAGAAAAAGGTAGAGACTCAGGCTTTACTTAAAATTTATTAGTACAGAAATTATTTTTAAATTTTAACTGACTATAAACCTTTACAATCTTTCTTATTACTTAGTTTGGAATATAAATATAATAGCAAGTCTTTAAATTGTACTAAAACGGCTTTAGACACACTTCCTAAACTTAAAAACTCTAAAAAATCGGATGACATCATAAAAAGGGGTGAATTGCTTCTAACGGTAAGTATGAAAATAATCTACTATTGAAATCTCTTTAGCTCAAATTAAAATAATCATTCTGTATCAATTAAAAGGCAATTAATATAAATCTCATCTTCTCCAAGAATTCTTAACTTTGCTCCACGTTGAACCACTACTTCCTGGAAAGACTCAATCTCTCCATTCACATTTCCAGCATAGAAGGCACATGTCCCCTTTGGCAATAAAATTCTCAAAATACGTTCCGTTTTTTGAATGGTTGCTTTTGTGAGCGATGTATGCAAAAACCCCTTTTCATACATATCAACGTCATTAATAAACAGAGCCGCTTCTTTAGTTTGATTCAGAACTGAATCATCTATACCTCTATACACAACTATATCATTCATTAAACTATATTTTTTAATTGCATTACTATGTTCACAAGCTTCTTCATTTTCTAGATCTTTTCTTAAATCTTTATTTAATGCTTCTGAGAAATGACAGATTGAATACTCTGGAGTATATTTGTTGTTACTATTTGGAACATACATCTTTGGAGATACATTTATATATCTATGAGCGAATTCTTTAACTCTCTCAGTATATTTCTCACGTTCTTTGTCACTCATATTTTCATAAGAGATTTTAGAAATTTTGCCCTTATATGGTGCAATTTCATCCCATGACTCATAATCCATCTTATTGCCTTTTAGACCAGAGTATTGTATCGGTTTATTTAAGATGTAGTGAATCCAAAAATAATTCCAAATTTTATTAAAATATTTTTTCATGCAATAATACCTCACAATATTTTTAAATTTTATATAATTATATTAATAATCATTTCACGGTAGCGTAAAATAAGTTGTGTCAATAAAAAAAGAAATAGAGCCGTTATAATAGAGTTGTTAAACATTTCTAGAAAGAGATTTATTCCTATGTCTCAGTTTACCACAGAATCGCTTAACTTCCTAGCCTAAAATGCTCTGGACAATATGACTAGAGCATTTTCTATATATCCGAACATCTAATTTATTCACAAAATGTAGTCATTAGGTTGATTTTTATTGCACTACTTTGGAATTTAAATAAAGAAAAAACGCTTTAAATCAGCGTTTTTCTAATGTATTGATTCGTGTTGAATCCCTATTTCACTTCTGTAAAAACTAAATAAGGTAAATTTTTGATATTCTGGTTCGATTTTCGCTTATTTTTTATGAAAGTTTACCTTATTTTAATGAAACTGATTGAAATTAGTTAAAATTTTATTTTTTGAAAAGTTATGAAAACGTTAATTTTAAAGCACTTTGAAATTAGATGAAATAAGTGGTGCCCCAACCAGGCTTGAAAAAAGCTCGTAAAGCATCACAATTTAGTAAACGTTAAAACTTATTTAAACTTATTGAAAGCATTTCGTATCAAAAATACGGGATGCTTTTTCTGTTCACCCCAAATTTTTGTAACTAGGTGATACTTGAAATTAATACAAATTTGGTTGTTTTTGATAAATCTAAGCAACACTACATGATGAAGTGAAAGGGGATGAATCTTTGATAGTATTCACTTATTGTGAAATATGATATATTTATTAATTAGATGGATGAATACTTCTAGAGTTAAATATAGTATAATAGGGACATACTTTTTGGTTTATTTTTGTTTGTAGTCGGATTATGAAAGAATATCCAATATTATGCGATAAGATAGAATGTTACAAAAAAGAAAGGGGATGCAATCCGATGAAGAAAGACAGATTAATTGTATTGA
>NZ_JAJNSC010000019.1:0-65207 GCF_027497975.1 Streptococcus sp. SM5
CTACTTGCATGTATTAGGCACGCCGCCAGCGTTCGTCCTGAGCCAGGATCAAACTCTCATTAAAAGTTTGAGTTCTCACTCATTTCTGTCACTGACAGATTTATTGTTTTTTCATTGTTCAGTACTATAACCTTAGTTATAGTGCCCTGCACATTGGTTCGTCTTGTTCAGTTTTCAAAGGTCTTTGTCTCTCAACCCTCTCGTGAGCGACAACTATATTAGTATATCACAGAGTCCTCTCGTTGTCAATAGCTTTTTCAAACTTTTTTCATCTTCTTCTGCAATATACTCATAGTCCGTACGGGATTCGAACCCGTGTTACCGCCGTGAAAAGGCGGTGTCTTAACCCCTTGACCAACGGACCCGAGCTTTTCGACTCTTTCTATTATACCTACTTTTTTTGCCTTGTCAAGAACTTAAGTTTATTTTTTTCGTATTTTTTGTTTTTTCAAAGCAAAAAGCCCACTGTTGTAGGCTTTCTGTATCATATATCTTAAAATTAAAGCATTTTGTTGTAGAATTCAACGACAAGAGCTTCGTTAATTTCTGGGTTAATCTCGTCACGTTCTGGCAAACGAGTCAATGAACCTTCCAATTTTTCAGCGTCGAATGATACGAATGCTGGGCGTCCAAGAGTAGCTTCTACTGCTTCAAGGATTGCTGGAACTTTCAATGATTTTTCACGAACTGAAATTACTTGTCCTGGAGTTACACGGTATGATGGGATATCAACGCGTTTTCCGTCAACAAGGATATGTCCGTGGTTTACGAATTGACGAGCTTGACGACGTGTAGTCGCAAGACCAAGACGGTAAACAACGTTATCCAAACGACGTTCCAAAAGAAGCATGAAGTTGAAACCAAGGATTCCTTCTTTAATCTTAGTAGCTTGTACGAACAAGTTACGGAATTGTTTTTCACCCACTCCGTATGTGAAACGAAGTTTTTGTTTTTCAGCCAGTTGCAAACCGTATTCTGACAATTTAGAACGGTTGTTTGGTCCGTGTTGTCCTGGTACATAGTTACGACGTGCTAATTCTTTACCTGTACCTGTAAGTGAAAGTCCAAGGCGACGAGCTTGTTTCCAAGATGGTCCTGTATAACGTGACATATGTATGTCCTCCTAATAATAAATAATATTTCGGTGGAAATAGTCACTTAGAGAGCCCTGATTCGTGCAGATGCCCTTCGCCTAAACAGCCAAGGTTACTTATCAGAAGACACCTGTTGACGAGCTTCATGCTTTCCTGCTGCTATTTCGCACAAAGGCTATTGTACCATGAATGTCTGGATTTGTAAAGAGGTTTTAAACTTTATTTTCACTAATACAGAGATTAAGATTGAGGGTAAAGGTGCTTCCTAGGCCGTACTGGCTACTGACTGTGATTTCTCCACCTAATTGATGGGCCAATTCACGCGCAATTGCAAGACCTAAGCCATGACCACCTGTTTTCATATTTCGCGAAGTTTCAACACGGTAAAGGCGTTTGAAAATATTCTCCAAATCCTCCGGGGCAATTCCCTGTCCCTCATCCGTCACACTTATTGAAAGCTGACTCTTCTCCAGCTTAGCCACCACCTCCAGCTTGGTCCCTGGAGCAGAGTATTTAAAAGCGTTATTGACCAGATTAACCAATATGCGAGAAAGTTTAGCATAATCTCCTTCAATCCGGGCAGACTCTGGGATTACCTGCAAGTGGACATCTCGCTTCTCCTGCTCAATCAAGAACTGAAACTCACTCATACAATCAATCAAGAGCTGATCCAGAAAAATGCTGTCTTTACTAGCCGTATCCTCTTGATTTCTAGATGTATTTAGAGTCAAATAATTCAATTCCTCAACCAGTTTATTGAGTCTTTCGGTCTGGCGTCCAATGGTTGCTAGATAATGGGCTTGTTCTCCTTCCTTGATAACCCCGTCCAAAATGCCTTCTACCGTCGCTTGGATTGAAGTGATGGGAGTCTTGATATCATGCGATAGCTGGGCAATCATCAAGCCTTTTTCTCGTTCACTTTCTTCCAAGGAATCAAAGGTCGCCTGCAAATCATGTGACATTTCATTGAAAGCTTGCCCTAACTGCTGAAATTCTACAGGTCCTTGTACCTCCAGATTAGAAGGAAAATCCTTGTCTGCTACTCGCTTGGCATGTTCCTTGAGTTTGCCCAATGATGTAAAGACCGGTGATAGGAGAAACAGACTAATCCCAGCACCGACAAAACTAGCTATGAGAGTCATACCCACTAGGAAGTATATCTCTCTTTCTTCAATTAACATTCTCTGGATGGCCCAAAAAACTACGATAATCGTTAGGAGTGTTGAAATGATATACCCCACTAAAATATAACTTTTTAATTTCATTGACTACCTCGTGCTTTCTCAATTTTGTAGCCCAAGCCCCAAACGGTTTTGATGGCGGGAGTTTCTGCACTGGCATGTTTTGCCAACTCCTGTCGAAGAGCATGAATATGAACATTCAAGGTATTGGTATCATCCACATAATCTTCTTGCCAGACCTTTTCATAGAGGTCTGTCTTGGAGAAAACCCGCTCTGGATTGCTGGCTAGAAGCCATAGAAGGTCGAAGGATTTGACTGTCAAATCGAGCGACACATCGCCGATAGAGACCTCATGACTAGCGTGATTCATCCGTAAATCCCCAAGACTGACGACCTCTGTCTTACCTCCACGATGAAGGCGACGCAAAATATTATGGACACGTAAAACCAGCTCACGGGGACTAAATGGCTTGGCAATAAAGTCATCTGCCCCTAAGCTCAGGCCATAAATCTTGTCCTGCTCACTGGTCTTAGCCGTGATAAAGAGAAAAGGTTGATCTGGAGACTGATACTGAACCTCACTAATCAAATCATAACCATCCATCCTAGGCATCATGATATCTGTAATAATCAAATCAATCGGTTTTCGCTTGAAGATTTCCAAAGCCTCTACTCCATCATGAGCCACTAAAACCTGATAGCCTGCCTGAACCAGATAACGTTGATGAATATCTGTGATTTCTACCTCGTCATCAACGAGTAAAATTGTCTTTCCCATCTGTCTCTCCTTTGAAAAAAACAGTGCTATACCATAATAGTATAACACTATTTTAATCTCTTTACGAACATTCTAAACCATATCTGGATTTTTCAAATCCTAAATAGAAACTCTTTAGCTAGACTAGTTATTTCCCTCTTTTTTAGCTTTCAAGCCGAGGCCACCTAGCAGTCCAGCCAAAGCTAATCCAAAGAATCCAATAATAGCCATTGATGTTTGGGTTTCACCAGTATATGGAAGCATGTCTTTTTGCTCTTTCATCTGATCAGCCATCATTGGATTTGACACCTTATTATTAGATGCCATGTTGCCTTCATCAGGCATTTTGCTTGATGGTGCTGGAGCTTGATCTTGTTTCATGCTTGGTGTTGCCATTGGCTGGCTAGCATTCATGGTTTTATCTTGCTCTTTGTTAGGCATCGTCTTATCCTGGCTAGTATCTGGCATTTTAGATTTCATATCATCTTGATTGGCACTAGGCATTTGAGCGTTCATCTTAGACTCATCTTGATGACTATTCATCATTGGAGCCGGCATAGCTGAACCATTAGAAGATGGGACGGAACCTGACTGCATCGGAACAAGAGACTGATGTCCATTCAAGTTCACTGTCAAATCCTTAGTCGCTACGAGATTGCTCAAATCTGCCTTACCATCTTTAGCACTGTACACTTTGATGGTAGCTTTATAGCTTTGAGTACCATTTTGTTTCAAGAGGTCTAGAAGCTCTTTGTCAGATTTACCTTGAGTACCGGCCAAATCCACTTCGTAGAAGTAGAGGCCTTTGCCCAATTTTTCTACTGGTGGAAGAGCGGGATTTTTAGCTGAACCGTTGTCTGACCATGGGGCCTTATCGGATGCTTTCAAGATAAGGCGAGTCAACATACCGTCACCAGCGAAGAATTCGTATGGAATGACTTGGTTGACGCCGGCTGTGAATGGACCTGGGAAATTAGCTCTATCCAAGTAAGTAGCTGGAACATCTACTGTGTCTTTGGTATTATCAGCCACACCTTTTTGCACTTCAGCCGGGGTAGTTGCTGGTTGCGCTTCACTTACGTCACGATCTTGCCCAGAAACTGTAGACGTAGGACCTTCTACAGGTTTAACTTCATCTTCTGTTTGTTTCTTAGAGTCAGGTTGTGCTTGCACTTCTTCTTTTGGTGCTACTACTGGATCTTTAGCATCTGTGTCCGCTTTTTCTGGAGAGCTTGTAGCATCCAAGCTTACTTTAGGTGTTGAGTTTACCTGTTCTGAAGGAAGAGCTGTATCGACTGCTTTTTTTAGAGCCTCTGCTGGCAAGTCGCTCTTTTCACTCACCGAATCTGCATCTGGCACGACTTGAGCAGGGGTCGGATTGACCACATCAGCACGTGCAGAACCTGGTTGACCGACTAGGACAAAGAAGCCACTAGCCACAACAACTGAAGCAACACCTACACTGAGTCGGCGAATAGACCAACGAGTATATCTCTGATTTGGATTGAATTTCATAGGATTCTCCTTAGAGTTTTCTTTTTTTGATAGCTCTAGTATAATCTCCTAAAATTAAAAAGGATTAAGAAAAAGTTAAAATTTTTCTTAAATCCTTCTTATAAAATACTTATATTGACTCAGTAGTCACTAGAAAAAAGAATGGTCATTTCTCTTTTAATCATTGAGGTGTGCCAGATTATCCAAATATTGGTTATTGATTACTGCCATCATATAGCCATCAGCTTTTAATTGATCATTCGGCCCAAATTGAACATCCAAAGGAGCATTTTCATAGTCACGAAAACCAAGAATATTGAGATTGTATTGTCCTCGAAGATCAAGTTGACTTAGACTCTTACCTGCCCACGACCTTGGAATTTTCATCTCGACAATAGAGACATTCTTGTCCAACTGAAAGACATCTACGCTATTATTAAACAGAATAGTCTGCGCTAACGAGCGACCCATCTCATATTCTGGTGAAATGACTGAATCTGCGCCAATTTTTTCAAGGACTTTTTTTGCTGTATGGCTTTTAACCTTAGCAATAACAGTCGGCACTCCAAGGCTCTTGCAATGCATAACCGCAAGGACGCTAGATTCCAAATTCTCACCCGTTGCTACCACAACCGTGTCACAGGTATCAATTCCTGCTGAGAGCAAGAGCTCTTCATCTGTTATATCTCCAACAACTCCATGTACCAAGACTGGTTCGAACTGATTGATTCGTTCCTCATGGTCGTCAATGGCGATAATATTTATATCATGCTGAGCGAGAGCGGTAAGTACACTACTCCCAAAAATTCCCAAACCTAAAATTCCAATTGTTCGATCTGACATAGCCTTTCCTTTCTTATCCTATGGTAATATCAGCTTTCATATAATGAATCATGTCTTTCTTATCTGGTTGATATTCAGCCAAACTGACTAATAGTGTGAGTGGTCCAATCCGTCCTATAAACATCAGTAGCATGATAATGCTAAGAGCTAATTTGCCTAATTCTGGTGTCAGATTGGCAGTTACTCCGACCGTAGCAAGAGCTGAAATTGTCTCGAACATGATGTAGATAAAGCGCGGATTACCCTCGGCTGTTATTCCTACTAAGATTAAACCCGATAAAAAAGTTATCAAGAAGATGATAAAAACACTGAAAGATTTTTGGACTGTACGAGGTTCAATCGTTCTTCGAGCTACATTGGCATGGGGTAATCCTAAAAGCTCACTGCGTGCAAAGACCAATAAGACAAAGAAGGTTGTGATTTTAAGTCCCCCTGCAGTTCCTCCAGGTGCGCCACCAAGAAACATTTGCAAAATATAAATCAGTAGTGTAACAGGTCTAGCTTGAGTATAATCAATAGAAGCAAAACCTGCCGTTCTCATGCTAACTGTTTGGAAAAAACTGACTAGTAATTTATCAGGGATGCTGAGATTGCCAATCGTTCCCGGATTGTTCCACTCTATTAAGAGAGTTGAAACTGTTCCAGTAAATAAAATCCCCACTGTTAAAAAAAGAACCAATTTGGTATGAAAACGAAGACGGCGTTTTTTCTTCTTTCCTAATTGGGTAGCTAAATCAAACCAGACCATGAAACCTAGGCCACCCGTAATAATCAAAGCAGCAATTACTAGATTAATCAAAGGGTCGGTCTGAAAAGCTACCAAACTTGTACTTCCAAAATTATCAAATCCAGCATTACAGAAAGCTGAAATAGCTAAGAAGATAGAAGTAAAAATTCCTCGGCCCAATCCAAATTCAGGAACAAAACGAAAACTTAACAGGAAGGCTCCTAGGCCTTCAACGACAAAAGTCGTCAAGAAAATTGAACGTATGAAAACCTTTAACGACTGAGTTTCTCCATAACTGAAGCTCTCAAGAATTGTTTCACGGCTACGAAGACTTAACTTTTGTTTACTTTGAATATAAAAGACCCCGATAAAGGTCATGAGACCCAAACCGCCAATCTGGATTAAAAACATACAGATTAACTGGCCCCAGACATTGTAGGTTGAAGCTACTGGTTGAGTAAAGAGTCCTGTCACGCAGACCATGGATACTGCTGTAAAGAGATGGTCGAAATAGGTCGCTTGAGAGCTAGTTGCTTGCACAAATGGAAGACTCAAAAGAAGAGAGCCTACGAAAATAACCAAAGCAAAACTTAAAAAAATTCGACGAGCAGGTGACAAACGCCCCAAGGTCGTGTTTATTTTTTCCGAAAATGATTTGAATAACATAGCTACATTGTACCACAAAATCAGTTAAAGCAGTTATATATGACTAACGATTTCAAGACAGAGTTCCAAGGCTTTGTCAAAAGCTTCTGCACCCCAATCGCGCTGGTCATAGTTATCAAAATCTGCCAAAGAATCTGCTGTGAACAGCAACTCACCCCAGACTGCACCGCGAAGTTGAGCTACTGCTGCTAAAGCAGCACATTCCATCTCCACAACTGCACAGCCTTCTTCCTTGCGATAGGCAACCTTTTCAGCTGTCTCTCGATAAAAACCATCTGTCGTCCAGGTCATGACTTCCTCATAAGGAATACCTCTTTGTTCCAAGACTTGCTCAATGGCAGAGATAGCCTCAGTCTGCATCTCCATATAACGAGAGGGCGCTGCATAGTGGTAGCTCGTTCCCTCATCTCGCAGAGCGCGAACAGGGACGAGAAAGGCATTTTCCTCAATATCGGCTAGGACTCCACAAGTACCGGTGGAAATGATTTGCTCCACACCATAGCCAATCAACCAATCCATAAACTGGGCCGCTGGGGCAGAATCCACGGGTGCCTGGGCCAGACAAATCTCCTCGCCCTTGTAGTTGATGACATAAACGGGATAAGTTTTCGTGGCAGAAACAAATTCCCCAACGCACTCTGCTCCTACTTCCTGAGCATAGCGGTCGATCTCCTTCTCCAAAAATGCATAGATGCACTTCTTTGGTAACTGTAAATCCAAGCCTTCATGATTCGGCATAATGACTGCCTCAGGATTATCATCAAACTCTAAAATAGGAATAGCATGTTTTTGAATCATAGAACACCTCCTCTAAATTTGTACTATTATAACAAAAGATAAACGAAAGTCAAGATGAGAGAAAAACTTATCTTAAGTATGAAACAACAATGAAATGCTTTTTCCGTCGTAATAAAATTGCTATAGCTTAGGAATTAGTTTATAATAGATTGAATTTAAAAAAGTGGAGGTTCTTATGAAATTCTATTCATACGACTATGTTCTAAGTCAGATCAGTCAACAGAATTGGGTCATGATTATTGTATCAGCTTTACTGCTTATCGTAACTGGATTTTTTGCATTTAAGGCTTTTAAAGATAAGAGAGGAAGTAAGTTCCGTGAATTATCGATTATTTCCATTTTGACTTTAATTGCTTTTGTATTGATTAGCATTACGAATTTCCAAACTAGCCAATCCAATGATAATCAATTTCGTAGTTCCTTACACTTCATCGAGATTGTATCAAAAGAGTTAGGTGTTGATAAAAAAGATATTTATGTCAATACATCAGCAGTGACTGATGGAGCTATTATTAAGGTTGGCGAACATTTTTATCGTGCCATTAGCGGGACTGACCAAGATAGCTATTTATTAGAAAAGATGGAACTCTATAAATCAGATGTTGAACTCGTGGAGGTTGAAAAATGATAAGCTTTTTTGCTACAATTGCGATTAAATTGGCCTTGGGGCTTCTGTCTCTTGTTTTTGTTATCAATGTAACAGGTAAAGGAAATCTAGCACCAAGTTCTGCAGTAGACCAAATACAGAACTTTGTTCTCGGGGGTATTATCGGCGGGATCATCTACAATAGTTCGATTACCATCATCCAATACGTTGTTATCCTTATCATCTGGACTATTCTCATCTTGCTCCTTAAATGGCTCAACACCAACGTTTCTTTGATTAAACATCTGATTGACGGAAAACCTACTATTATCATAAAAAATGGTCAGTTAGACCCTGAAGCCTGTCGATCAAAAGGTCTTGCAGCTGCAGATGTAGCTCTTAAATTGCGCGCTCAAGGAATCTTCCAACTGAAGGATGTCAAGAGAGCTGTGATTGAGCAAAACGGGCAATTGATAGTCGTAAAAATGGGTGACGAAAATCCAAAATATCCTCTCATTACCGATGGTGTTGTCCAAGTTGAAATCCTAGAAACCATTGGCAAAACCGAAGAGTGGCTAACTGAGAAATTGAAAGAAGAAGGTTTTGAAGAAGTCTCTAATATCTTTATCGCTGAATACGATAAAGGTCAATTGAACATTGTAACCTATTAAAAAAATAAACTGATGCTTTTCGTATCAGTTTTTTTTTAATACTAAAGGGTATATACTTAAGTTATTATCTGATTTTTTTAGGTAATGGAATAAATTAACGGAGGTAACCCCCATGTCAATCGAAGAAAAATTCAACCAAGCTAAAGGTTCTTTCAAAGAAGGATTTGGTAAATTAACTGGCGACAAAAAACTTGAAACTAAAGGAGCTACTGAGCAAGTAATTTCTAAAGTAAAAGAAGTTGCTGAAGATGCTAAAGAAGCTGTCGAAGGTGCAGTATCTGGTGTTAAAAACATCTTTAAAAAAGAGGGAGAATAATCCTTTCTCGTCCTAAAAACTCTCCCTTCTCTTTCGAGAAAGGAGAGTTTCTGTTATGGTCGTCCACCAGGTGCACCACTAGGGCCACCATTTCCTTGAGGGCCACCTCCAAGTGCTCCTCCGCCTCCAGGCATAGAATTAACAATCTCAGTTTGTTTCTCACCATTGAGGTAGATTTCTCCACCTGTGTAGGTCGCAGTTCCATCAAAGTCAAATCCTGTTTGACCAGTCATTTTGATTGTCCCTCCAGTAACTGTAATGTTTCCATTTGAGTCAATTGGATCTGTGTCCCCTTGACCAACTTCAACTGTCAAGTTCCCACCATTCATAGTAAAGAAGATTTCGCTTTGTTGGGCGTTTTTGTTAGCTGCATTAACACCATCATCTGTCGCGTAAATAGTAATGTCCCCACCGTTAATAGTGATAGACTTACCTTCAAGCCCTTCTGTAGAATTCTTAACAGTGTAGGTACCACTATCGATAACCAAATCGCCTGATGCGTGGATACCATCATCCCCTGCAGTAACAGTTATAGTATTATCGGAGAGATACATGGTCCCAACAGATGTATCGTCATCATTATCTACCTTGACCCCATCTTCCTTAGCATCAATAGTCATGGTCGTTCCAGTGATGTTGAGTTCATCATTGACATTAAAAGCATCCCCAACTGCTGTTATATTGTAGGTTCCGCCAGTGATGTGAAGAGTATCGTCGGCCTTGATACCATTATTTTTCTTGCCATCTACATTGAGAGTTCCTTTACCATTGATGGTCAAGTCCACTTTAGAGAATAGGGCCGCGTCTGCCTTTTCGTCACTATTAGAAGATGAATCTGACAGGCTATTGGTTGTCCCATCTGCTAGCGTTAAGTAGACGTGTCCAGCTGATGTTGCAGAAATAGCTGCATTGGTGTTGGTCATGGTTACACCGTTTAGGATGATATGTACATCATCTGTTTTTTCAGCTGCAATTTTGATTTGAACACCATCAGTTTTTCCAGAAATCACATAGGTTCCTGCCTTAGAAATAGTAACAGTCGAACCTGATACGGCAACTCCGTCACCTGATACCGTCGCTGTTGACCCAGACAAGGTTACAGTTGCTACTGTCTTTTCATCATAATAAGTATCATAGTCCTTGTCTGTAAAATAGCTAGTTTTCTTAGCTTCTGTAGTTGATGTCGTTTTCGTTGTCGCAGTATTGCTAGCTGTTGTATTTGAAGTTGACTGGTTACAAGCTGTCACCAGTGTTAGAGTTGCTATACTCGTTAATAGGAATGTCCATATTTTTGCTTTCATACTCATTTCCTCGTCTTTCATTTACATGATCCTAGTCTACGGGAGTTTCCTAAAAGAAGTCTGAACTTTTTCTGAAAATTTTCTTAACTCCATCCGAACTTCATTAATAATCATTATTTATGGTACAAAAAAGAACAGCAAGATGCTGTTCTTTTAGTTTTTTTTGACTGGAATTTCTTTGATAACTCGTGCTGGGTTGCCTGCCAGAACTACATTATCGCCAAAAGATTTAGTAATGACAGCTCCTGCTCCTGCAACAACGTTATCACCTAGTGTAACACCTGGAAGGACAATAACCCCACCACCTGCCCAGAAGTTCTTGCCAATTGTAATTGGTTTCCCAAATTCTAAACCTGAATTTCGTTCATCTGGATCCAGTGGATGAAGGGGTGTCAAAAATTGGCAGTTAGGACCGATCATAGCATTGTCACCAATGGTAATTGGACAAACATCCAACATGGTCAGATTCCAATTGGAATAAAAATTTTCTCCCAAATGAATATTGACACCATAATCCACCACCAAACGAGTATTGACATAGAGATTTTCACCAGTCGAGCCAAACCATTCTTTGACGATTCCCATACCTTTTACTGGATCAACTTCTTCATTAAAAGCCGCTTGCTTTTGTCGTGCTGTTTGTGCTAGAGCACGAAGTTCTGGATCGAACGGGCGATAGGGTTCTCCCGCAATCATTTTTTGGTATTCACTTTTCATAGCTTGTTATCCTTGTTTATTTTACAAAATTGTAGCATAGTTCTATCCTTAAAACAAGCAGCAAAGAGATAAAAAAAACTAGTACATCTTTGGATGTACTAGTTTTTAATTAGAAAGGTGACTTTCTCACTATTCTACAGAGTTGATTAGTCTTCTTTCTTTTTACGAGCGATAAGTCCAAATCCACTCAAGACACCTACTAAACCAAGGGCAGCAAGGCTAGCGTGGTCTTCAGTACCAGTATTTGGCAATTGGTCAGTTACCCAAACTACCTCTTCAGCTACTGGAGCTGGTTTTTCTTGAACTGGTGTTGGCACTGGATCTGGTGCTGGCACTGGATCTGGTGTTGGTACTGGATCTGGTGTTGGTACTGGATCTGGCGTTGGCACTGGATCTGGCGTTGGCACTGGATCTGGCGTTGGCACTGGATCTGGCGTTGGCACTGGATCTGGTGTTGGCACTGGATCTGGCGTTGGCACTGGATCTGGTGTTGGCACTGGATCTGGTGTTGGTACTGGATCTGGTGTTGGCACTGGATCTGGCGTTGGCACTGGATCTGGTGTTGGTACTGGATCTGGTGTTGGTACTGGATCTGGTGTTGGCACTGGATCTGGTGTTGGTACTTTCTCATAAACGTGCTCTGTATCACCGTTTGGAAGTTTCTTAGTCTCTACGAAGCGGTAACCTGGAATATCTCTATTAGGATTTTCACCGTCTTCGATTGGATATCCTGGAATCTCGTTACCTTCCTTATCCTTATGACTTGTCTTCACTTTTTCATAGACATGTTCAGTGTCACCATTAGGCAATTTCTTAGTTTCAACGAAACGGTAACCTGGGATCTCAGCTTTAGGTTGTTCACCATCCTCTGTTGGATATCCTGGGATTGCTTTTCCTTCTTTATCTACGAATGTAGTAACAGGAATTACAGTTGGTGTGTACGTTGCAGAAGCTTTAGTACCATTCATATCTTCACGAACAACTGTCACTGATGGAGCAGGTCCAGTAAATTCTGGTTCTGGTTTAAAGGTTACAGTTCCGTCAGGAGCTACTGTATACGTACCTACACCTGGAATAGTCTTAGTTGTTGAACCATCGTCAAATGTAGCTGGAACATCATCATTCATAGGAACACGACTATCGCCTTCCTTGAATGTTGGTTTACCAGATTGCTCTTGACCTTTTGGACCAATTGTTGTTGCCGGTTCACCTGTAGGAGTTACCGGAGTTACTGTTGGTGTGTACTTACCTGTTACTGGTGTACCATTCTTATCTACACGCTTAACTGTTACGCCGGTTCCTGTTCCGATGAATGATTTCTCTGGTACGAAGGTTACACTTCCATCTGGAGCTACTGTATAAGTACCTTCGCCTGGAATTGTCTTCGTTGTTGAACCATCTTCGAATGTAGCTGGCGTATCATCATCCATTGGAACTACTGGATCACCTTCTGTAAACTTAGGCTTACCTGTTTGAGTTTGCCCTTGTTTATCAATTGAAGTCACTTCTTCAGCTGTAGGAGTTACTGGTGTTACTGTTGGTGTGTACTTACCTGTTACTGGTGTACCATTCTTATCTACACGTTTAACTGTTACGCCTGTTCCTGTTCCGATGAATGATTTCTCTGGTACGAAGGTTACACTTCCATCTGGAGCTACTGTATAAGTACCCTCGCCTGGAATTGTTTTCGTTGTTGAACCATCTTCAAATGTAGCTGGTGTATCATCATCCATTGGAATATTTGGATTTCCTTCTGTAAACTTAGGCTTACCTGTTTGGGTTTGGCCTTGTTTATCTTTTGAAGTTACATCCTCTGCTGTCGGAACAACTGGAGTAATCTTAGGTGTGTAAGTTGTTTCAGTTGGCGTACCGTTGGCATCCTTAGCTTGAACCTTAACGGCAACCACATCACCTGAGTATGTCTTATCAGTTGGTGTGAAGGTTACAACACCGGTTGCTTTATCAACTGTGAAGGTACCGATTTCTTTACCGTCTGGTGACTTAGCAACTACTGAAGCTGCTGGTTGACCATTTTCATCAAGAAGGGTAATGGTATCCTTGTCGATTGGCGCAACTGGATCTCCTTCTGTGAATGTAACAGTACCAGTTTGAACCACACCTTGAGGTGCTACTGATTCAGCTGGTGTCGCTGTTGGTGTTACCGGTGTTACTGTTGGTGTGTACTTACCTGTTACTGGTGTACCATTCTTATCTACACGCTTAACTGTTACGCCGGTTCCTGTTCCGATGAATGATTTCTCTGGGACGAAGGTTACACTTCCATCTGGAGCTACTGTATAAGTACCTTCGCCTGGAATTGTCTTCGTTGTTGAACCATCTTCGAATGTAGCTGGCGTATCATCATCCATTGGAACTACTGGATCACCTTCTGTAAACTTAGGCTTACCTGTTTGGGTTTGCCCTTGTTTATCAATTGAAGTCACTTCTTCAGCTGTAGGAGTTACCGGAGTTACTGTTGGTGTGTACTTACCTGTTACTGGTGTACCATTCTTATCTACACGCTTAACTGTTACGCCGGTTCCTGTTCCGATGAATGATTTCTCTGGTACGAAGGTTACACTTCCATCTGGGGCTACTGTATAAGTACCTTCGCCTGGAATTGTTTTCGTTGTTGAACCATCTTCGAATGTAGCTGGCGTATCATCATCCATTGGAACTACTGGATCACCTTCTGTAAACTTAGGCTTACCTGTTTGAGTTTGCCCTTGTTTATCAATTGAAGTCACTTCTTCAGCTGTAGGAGTTACTGGTGTTACTGTTGGTGTGTACTTACCTGTTACTGGTGTACCATTCTTATCTACACGTTTAACTGTTACGCCTGTTCCTGTTCCGATGAATGATTTCTCTGGTACGAAGGTTACACTTCCATCTGGAGCTACTGTATAAGTACCCTCGCCTGGAATTGTTTTCGTTGTTGAACCATCTTCAAATGTAGCTGGTGTATCATCATCCATTGGAATATTTGGATTTCCTTCTGTAAACTTAGGCTTACCTGTTTGGGTTTGGCCTTGGATATCAGTAGATGTTGTTGGATCCGCTGTTGGCACAACTGGAGTAATCTTAGGTGTGTATGTCGTTTCAGCCGGAGTGCCGTTGGCATCTTTAGCTTGAACTTTAACCGGAACTACTTCACCTGAGTAAGACTTATCAGTTGGTGTAAAGGTTACAACACCGGTTGCTTTATCAACTGTGAAGGTACCGATTTCTTTACCGTCTGGTGACTTAGCAACTACTGAAGCTGCTGGTTGACCATTTTCATCAAGAAGGGTAATGGTATCCTTGTCGATTGGCGCAACTGGATCTCCTTCTGTGAATGTAACAGTACCAGTTTGAACCACACCTTGAGGTGCTACTGATTCAGCTGGTGTCGCTGTTGGTGTTACCGGTGTTACTGTTGGTGTGTACTTACCTGTTACTGGTGTACCATTCTTATCTACACGCTTAACTGTTACGCCTGTTCCTGTTCCTGTGAATGATTTCTCTGGGACGAAGGTTACACTTCCATCTGGAGCTACTGTATAAGTACCTTCGCCTGGAATTGTTTTCGTTGTTGAACCATCTTCGAATGTAGCTGGCGTATCATCATCCATTGGAATGTTTGGATTTCCTTCTGTAAACTTAGGCTTACCTGTTTGAGTTTGGCCTTGTTTATCTTTTGAAGTTACATCCTCTGCTGTTGGAACAACTGGAGTAATCTTAGGTGTGTAAGTTGTTTCAGCTGGGGTACCGTTGGCATCCTTCGCTTGAACCTTAACGGCAACCACATCACCTGAGTATGTCTTATCTGTTGGTGTGAAGGTTACAACACCGGTTGCTTTATCAACTGTGAAGGTACCGATTTCTTTACCGTCTGGTGACTTAGCAACTACTGATGCAGCTGGCTGACCATTTTCGTCAAGAAGGGTAATGGTATCCTTGTCGATTGGTGCTACTGGGTCACCTTCTGTGAATGTAACAGTACCAGTTTGAACCACACCTTGAGGTGCAACTGATTCAGCTGGTGTCGCTGTTGGTGTTACAGGAGTTACTGTTGGTGTGTATGTTGCAGAAGCTTTTGTTCCGTTCATGTCTTCACGAACTACTGTTACTGCTGGTGCTTTACCAACAAATGATTTTTCTGGAACAAATGTAACTGTTCCGTCTGGAGCTACTGTGTAAGTACCTACTCCTTCAACCTTCTTACTTGTTGTACCATCATCAAATTTAGCAGGAACAGCTTCGTTAATGGCTACAGCCTTTTCAACACCGTCAACATCAGCAGTACCACCTTTAAATTCTGGTTTACCTTTTTGAGTCGCACCTTGAACATTTGTAGTTTCAGCTGGTGTCGCTGTTGGTGTTACTGGTACAATCTCTGGAGTGTAAGTAGTATCTACTTTAAGGCCATTTGTACTTTCAGCTTGAACTTTAACTGGGGTAACTTTACCTGTATAAGATTTATCAGTTGGTGTGAAAGTTACCTTACCTGTAGTTGAATCAATAGAGAAAGTACCAATTGGTGTTATTCCATCTTCTGCATAAGCTGGAGTTGTACCAAGAACTTCATTTCCATCTTTATCCAAAAGCTTATAGCTATTTTCTTTTAGTGGAATTTGTTTGTCTTGACCATTTACATTAACTGTAGCACCCGCAAAAGTAGGTGTTCCTGTTTGAACAGCTCCCTGAATATCTTTAGAGGTTGCAGGTTGTGCCGTTGGAGCTGCAGAAAGTACAGTTGGTGTGTACTTCGCATCAGAAGTAATTGTAGCTGTATTACCAGGCTCATTTCTAACAGTTGCAGTTGCTTGTACTGTTATACCTTTTGCTTTACCAACAAAGTCTTTTTCAGGAGTAAATGTAACAGCTCCTGTAGAAGGATCAATTGTGTATGTTCCTTCGCCAGGCACGGTGACAGTTTTTTCATCAGTAGGTTGACCAGTTGCTGGATCCACTAGCTTCTTACTTGTGATTTTAGCTGTCTTATCACTACTCAAATCAAATGTTGGAGTTTGAGTTTGAGGAACATTTTGAATATCCACTGACTCCTTGTTAGTAGGAGTAATTGTTACAGGTGTTACAGTTGGGATGTATTTAGCTGTAGCAGTCTTAATAGCTTCTGCTGGAGCATCCCCGTTCTTATCGCGACCAACTGGAGCAGTTAGAGACAAGGTTACACCCTTAGCAGTTCCTACAAATCCAGGTTCTGGACGGAAGGTTACCTCACCAGTTGCACGGTTTAATGAATACTCTCCTTCGCCTGGGACTGTAATAGCAGTGTTATCTGTAACTTGACCAGTCGTTGGATCTACGAATTTCGCAGGGTATTCTCCACTTGGTGATACTGTAACTTTCTCACCCTTGCTATTCGTTCCTTCTACTGCAAAAGTTGGTGTTCCAAGTTGAGTAGCACCTTGGACATCTCTTGTTTCTTTATCTATACCTTCAAGGTTCTTAGGAGTTACAGTCGGGATGTAAAGACCATCCATGTTATCCATTACTTCATTGATTGAAGGAAGAGCTGTTTTGTCTTTAGAGTTCCAATCAGTATCGTTACCATTGTTGTCTGTACGACGGATTGAGATACCATCTGCAGTTCCGACAAAGTTGTCTTCTGGGATGAATTCTACATCAACGTCCTTACCATTAGCAGTGATCTTGTACTTACCTTGACCAGCTACTGCGTAATAACCATCTGCTCCAGGAGTCACGACTTGTTTTGTTTTGTTGTCAATCATGACAGGTGCAACTTTTTCGTCGATAACTGCTTTTTGAGTACGGCTATATTTAGCCAAACCTTGTGGAGTAAAGGCAATAGTTGAGCTTTGTTTAGCTCCTTGAACATCACTTGTTTCCTTGCGCTCACCTTTTGGTGGGAAGGTTACTTGAGTCTTGAAGTCTTCTACCTCACCAGATAGAGCCAAGCCTGTGGGACTTTCAATCTCTTTTGCATCTTTTGCAATACGGACACGGACTCCAAGCTCAGTAACACTTGGATCTGTAATCGCCTTACCATTGTTGAATTTCAACTCAACAGTACCATCTTGTGTGATTGTAGCAAGATCAGAGCGTTCACCATCGTCGAACTTCCCATTTTGGTTAAAGTCAATCCAACCATAAAGATAAGCTTTATCTGCTCCACCAGTATGGGCTTCAACCTTCAATGTATAGTTTCCTGGGCGAGTACGATCTAGCTTGATCATCTCATTAGTCGCGCCCTTCAAGTCATCTGGTAAGAGTTGGTCGATTCCTTCGTCAGCAGTAACCGATTTGTCGTCACCTTCCCAGTCGCCCTTGTTGTTTTCATCCATATCTGGGCTAACGTCTCCCAAGTATGGTTGACTTACCTTACCTCCAGTAACTCCGTCGACTGTTCCAATCGCATGAGAAGCTTTGCCATAACTTTCCGGAGCATCCCCTTCATCAATCGGGAAGAATCCTAGCATTGCTGA
Source organism: Streptococcus sp. SM5 (assembly GCF_027497975.1). Lineage (NCBI taxonomy): Bacteria > Bacillati > Bacillota > Bacilli > Lactobacillales > Streptococcaceae > Streptococcus > Streptococcus sp. SM5. The sequence goes on from NZ_JAJNSC010000019.1 coordinate 17,602, forward strand.
CTGTTTACCACCTGAAGCGATATAAAGTCCCACTTCGGATGCTCCACGTGTCATCACGAGTGGAACTGTTCTATTTCCTTCAGAAATGTTTGGTCCAAAGATACCGGTTCCTAGACCACCCGTAACTTTGTCAGGATTTCCAAAGTACTTCCATGCTACTGGTTTCTTATCTGGTCCAGCTTCAGTAGAATCACGAAGTTGTCTTAGGTTAAGGTTATTATATTTAGGTTTAGGTCCCAAAAGGTTTTCTGTATCCTGTGGTTCATAAGTTACATAAGGTCGGGATTCTGTTTTCTTCCATTCTCCAATGTGCTGCCAGCCCTCTCCATTGGTAGTGAACATAACAAATTCACCAGGGTTAGCAGACTCGCCATCGGCCATAACAACAGCTGGCTTAACTTTCTTGCCACGGAAGGTTGCAGAGATTTCAAACTGAACTCCAATATTCCCACCATTATATGCAGAACCCATGGTAGTCTTTTTGGATTTGGTATCAACATTTTCCTTTTTGATTTCACTCCAACGAGTTTGGGCATCAGCGATAACGTCGGCTTCTTTTCCTTCATTATAATATTGCTTAGCAATTTGTGAACTAACTTTACTTACATAGCCATTTTTAGCATTTGGGTCATAGGTTGCTTTTTCGGCTTCTGTAGCCCCTTGCTCTTCCATCCGTTTTTTATAGATTTCAGTTGCTTGGAAAGGTTTCAAAGACTTGACTTTTACAGTGACTACATAACCAGGCATGATTTCTTTTGTATATGTTGAACCAACTTGAAGAGCTAAGCTCTCCTCTAACTCATTTGGTTTAGTTTCATTTTTAGCGACAAGGATTGTTTTTGTTCCTGTCCAATTGGCTACATCTCCAAAGTCTAACCAGTTAATCTGTTTCGTGAATTCTTTAGCTGATAGTGTTGAATAGCCTGGTTTATCAACCTTAGGAGTTGCTGTTGCGTCTTCCACATCATCCGCGATCAAGTTAGGATCGTTGGCATCACCAAGAGCACGACGAGTACGGCGTCTTCCAGTATTTTCTGCTGGGACTGGTGCAGCTTGCTCTTCTTTTGCTGGTGCCTCTACGCCTGCAGCGATAACTTCTTCTTTCTTATCTGCTTGAGCTGGTGCAGGTGCCACAACTGGAGTTTTTTCTTCAACAGGAGCTGTTGTAGTTGGAGCAGTTTCTGTAGGAGTTACAGGAGCTTCAGCTTTATCAGTTGTTGCTGGAGCTGTTTTTTCTGCAGGAACTACAGGTGCTGCATCAGCTTGATAAGTTGTTTCAGGCGTCTTTTCTGCTTCAACAGTTGTAAGACTAGCTGGACTTTCTACCTCCGTCGTCGCAGCAACACCCTCAACTTGTTTACCCTCAGCGACTTCATCCGCACTAACGTTTGCAGCTGTTCCGAGCATCACTAAAGTTCCGAGTAAGACTGAGCATACTCCAACATTTAGTTTACGAATCGAAAATCGACTGATACGATCGTTAAATAAATCATTTTTCACGATATTACCTCCAATGCCCTTGCGGGATTGCATATATTGTTATATTTTATGCGTTGTTTTTCATGAATACACAAACAACCATTTAACATTTTAGCATTCAATTACCTAAAATACAAAGTATTGTGCTTAATATTTCAAAAAAGAATATATATACTTCGAAGCGTCAAAATATTGCTGTTTTTTGCATTTTTTGCGCAATTTTATGCAATACTTTTACCCGGAAAAAGAGGGTAAATTCCCTCTTTTTCATTTCAAGTAAAATATTCTATTCGTTTACTTCAACTTGCGCTTCTACAACAAGATTTGTTTCTTCATCTTCTTGAGACGGTTCAAGGTAAACTTCTTCATTGATAGCTTTTGGTTCAAGGTTACGGTAGCGAGCCATACCAGTACCTGCTGGGATGATCTTACCGATGATGACATTTTCCTTAAGTCCAAGGAGATGGTCCTTCTTACCACGGATAGCCGCGTCTGTAAGGACACGAGTTGTCTCCTGGAAGGAAGCAGCTGACAAGAAGCTGTTTGTTTCAAGTGAGGCTTTAGTGATTCCCATAAGAACTGGGCGACCAGTCGCTGGTACTCCACCTGAGATAAGGACATCCTTGTTGGCATCAGTAAAATCGTTAATATCCATAAGAGTACCCATGAGAAGATCTGTATCACCTGGATCCATGACACGAACTTTACGGATCATTTGACGGACCATTACCTCGATGTGTTTGTCACCAATTTCTACCCCTTGGCTACGGTAAACTTTTTGTACTTCACCAAGGAGGTATGTTTCTACTGACAAGACATCACGAACAGCAAGGAGACGTTTTGGTTGGATAGAACCTTCTGTTAGAGCCGCACCACGAGATACTTGATCACCAACTTCTACACGCATACGTGCTGTAAATGGTACCACGTATTCTCCTTCGCCAGTTTCACCCTTGACAAAGACTTTCTTAGTACGAGTTGAAGCATCTTCTTCGATAGCGGTAACTTGTCCTTTAACCTCTGTGATAACCGCTTCCCCTTTTGGATTGCGGGCTTCAAAAATTTCTTGTACACGAGGAAGACCTTGCGTGATATCGGTATTTGAGGCAACCCCACCCGTGTGGAAGGTACGCATTGTAAGCTGTGTACCAGGTTCACCGATAGATTGGGCAGCAATCGTTCCGACTGCTTCACCGACTTCAACCGCATCACCAGTCGCTAAGTTGATACCGTAACAGTGACGGCAGACACCATGACGAGTGTTACATGTAAAGGCTGAACGAATGGTTACTTCTTCAACACCAGCATTAACGATTTCGCGCGCCTTGTCTTCCGTAATCAATTCATTTGGACCAATGATAACTGCACCAGTTTCTGGGTGTTTAACAGTTTTCTTAGTGTAACGACCATTGAGACGTTCTTCAAGAGACTCAATCATCTCTTTACCTTCAGTAATAGAACGGATCAAGAGACCACGGTCAGTTCCACAGTCATCCTCACGGATGATAACGTCTTGGGCAACGTCAACCAAACGACGAGTCAAGTAACCTGAGTCGGCTGTCTTAAGGGCCGTATCGGTCATACCTTTACGAGCACCGTGAGTTGAGAAGAACATTTCGAGTACTGACAAACCTTCGCGGAAGTTTGAAAGGATTGGCAATTCCATGATGCGTCCATTCGGAGCAGCCATCAGACCACGCATACCGGCAAGCTGTGAGAAGTTTGAGATGTTACCACGGGCTCCAGAGTCCATCATCATAACGATTGGGTTCTTAGGATCTTGGTTGGCAACCAAACGTTTCTCCAATTTTTCACGGGCAGCACGCCATTCAGCTGTAACAGCATTGTAGCGTTCGTCGTCCGTAATCATACCACGGCGGAATTGTTTAGTGATTTGGTCCACACGTTTGTGTGATTCTTCGATGATTTCAGCCTTGTCTTCAACGACTGGAATATCGGCAATACCTACCGTTAAACCTGCTAGCGTTGAATGGTGGTAACCGAGATTCTTCATACGGTCAAGAAGAGCAGACGTTTCTGTTGTACGGAAACGTTTGAAGATTTCAGCGATGATATTACCAAGGTTTTTCTTCTTGAATGGTGGGTTGAGTTCAAGTTCATTAATAGCTTCCTTGATATTTCCACCTAGCGGCAAGAAGTATTTAGCAGGAACACCTTCTGTCAAGTTTGTGTTAGTTGGTTCTTGCAAGTATGGCAACCCTTCAGGCATGATATCATTGAAGAGGATTTTACCTACAGTTGTAAGCAAGATTTTGTGTTTTTGCTCTTCTGTCCAAGGTTTATTTAGGCTATCTGTTGCAATACCGACACGTGAGTGAAGGTGAACATAACCATTACGGTAAGCCATGACAGCTTCGTCACGGTCTTTGAAGACCATGCCTTCACCTTCACGACCAGCTTCTTCCATGGTCAAGTAGTAGTTACCCAAAACCATGTCCTGAGATGGAGTAACAACTGGTTTCCCATCTTTCGGGTTCAAGATGTGCTCTGCAGCAAGCATCAAGATACGAGCTTCTGCTTGGGCTTCTTCTGAAAGCGGTACGTGGATGGCCATTTGGTCACCGTCAAAGTCGGCATTGTAGGCTTCACAGACAAGTGGGTGCAAGCGAAGGGCTTTACCGTCAATCAAGACAGGTTCAAAGGCTTGGATACCCAAACGGTGAAGGGTAGGTGCGCGGTTCAAAAGTACTGGGTGTTCTTTGATAACTTCTTCGAGGATATCCCAGATACGTTCATCTCCACGTTCTACCAAGCGTTTAGCCGCTTTAACGTTTTGCACGATATCACGAGCTACGATTTCACGCATGACGAATGGTTTGAAGAGCTCGATCGCCATTTCACGTGGCACACCACATTGGTACATCTTAAGAGTTGGACCAACAGCGATTACAGAACGTCCTGAGAAGTCAACACGTTTACCGAGCAAGTTTTGACGGAAGCGTCCCTGTTTTCCTTTAAGCATGTGGCTCAATGATTTAAGTGGACGGCTACCTGGTCCTGTAATCGGACGACCACGACGACCATTGTCAATCAAAGCGTCAACCGCTTCTTGAAGCATACGCTTCTCATTTTGAACGATAATACCTGGTGCGTTCAACTCAAGCAAACGAGCCAAACGGTTGTTACGGTTGATAACACGGCGGTATAGGTCGTTCAAGTCAGATGAGGCAAAACGGCCACCATCCAACTGCAACATTGGACGAAGGTCCGGTGGAATAACCGGAAGGATGTTGAGAATCATCCATTCAGGTTTGTTGCCAGACTTGTGAAAAGCATCCAAAACATCCAAACGACGGATAGCTTTCACACGTTTTTGTCCAGTAGCTGTTTTCAACTCTTCTTTGAGTTCAGCAATTTCTTTTTCAAGGTCTACTTGCTTCAAGAGGTCTTGGATAGCTTCCGCACCCATTTTGGCAACGAATGATCCGTAACCAAACTCACGCAAGCGCTCACGGTATTCGCGCTCTGTCATGATAGACTTGTGCTCAAGTGGAGTGTCCTTAGGATCGATAACCACATAAGCTGCAAAGTAGATAACTTCCTCGAGAGCACGAGGACTCATGTCAAGGGTCAAGCCCATACGGCTTGGGATCCCCTTGAAATACCAGATGTGAGATACAGGAGCTTTCAATTCGATATGTCCCATACGTTCACGACGAACTTTAGTACGCGTTACTTCAACCCCACAACGGTCACAAACAATCCCTCTGTAACGAATGCGTTTGTACTTACCACAAGCACATTCCCAGTCTTTTGTAGGACCAAAGATGACTTCGTCAAATAGTCCTTCACGTTCTGGTTTCAACGTACGGTAATTGATTGTTTCAGGTTTTTTGACTTCTCCATAAGACCATGAACGGACTTTACTTGGAGAAGCTAGCGTGATTTGCATACTTTTAAAACGATTTACATCAACCACTATTTCTTCCCTTTCTATTATTAGTGAACTACTTATTCTTGTTCAGTAGCTTCCGCTTTTGCTTTTTCTTCTGCTTCAAAGGCTGCTTTCGCCTCTTGAGCTGCTTTTTCGCGGGCTTTTTCAAGGTCATCTACGTGGATGACATCTTCGTCCATTCCTTCATCAAGGTCACGAAGCTCCACTTCTTGATCGTCTTCGTCAAGGACACGCATGTCAAGACCAAGAGATTGCAATTCTTTTACAAGAACTCGGAATGATTCTGGAACACCTGGTTTTGGAATTGGTTTTCCTTTTGTAATAGCTTCATAAGCTTTCAAACGTCCGTTGATATCGTCAGACTTGTAAGTCAAGATTTCTTGAAGGACATTTGACGCACCATAAGCTTCAAGCGCCCAAACCTCCATCTCACCGAAACGTTGTCCACCAAACTGAGCTTTACCTCCGAGTGGTTGTTGCGTAACAGTTGAGTATGGTCCGACTGAACGTGCGTGCAATTTATCATCAACCATGTGGTGAAGTTTGATCATGTACATGACACCAACTGACACACGGTTATCAAATGGTTCACCAGTACGTCCATCGTATAGGATCGTCTTGGCATCGCTATCCATACCTGCTTCTTTAACAGTGTCCCAAAGATCTTCTGAACTTGCTCCGTCAAAGACTGGTGTTGCGATGTGAATACCAAGAGTACGAGCCGCCATACCAAGGTGAAGCTCCATAACCTGACCAATATTCATACGTGATGGCACCCCAAGTGGGTTCAACATGATATCGACTGGAGTTCCATCTGGAAGGTAAGGCATGTCTTCTACAGGAACGATACGAGAGACAACCCCTTTGTTTCCGTGACGTCCGGCCATCTTGTCTCCAACCTTGATCTTACGTTTTTGAGCGATGTAGACGCGAACCAGCATGTTGACACCAGATTGCAATTCATCACCGTTTGCACGTGTAAAGATTTTAACATCACGAACGACACCATCGGCACCGTGTGGTACGCGAAGAGAAGTATCACGGACTTCACGAGATTTATCACCGAAGATAGCGTGCAAGAGACGTTCTTCAGCAGAAAGGTCTTTTTCACCCTTAGGTGTTACTTTACCTACAAGGATATCCCCTTCTTTAACCTCAGCACCGATACGGATGATACCCATTTCGTCAAGGTCTTTAAGGGCATCTTCACCAACGTTTGGAATTTCACGAGTGATTTCTTCAGGCCCAAGCTTTGTATCGCGAGTTTCTGATTCGTATTCTTCGAGGTGAACAGATGTGTAGACATCGTCTTTCACCAAGCGTTCGCTCATGATAACGGCATCCTCGAAGTTGTAACCTTCCCATGTCATGTAGGCAACGATTGGGTTTTGTCCAAGCGCCATTTCACCTTTCTCCATAGAAGGTCCATCAGCGATAAAGTCACCTTTTTCGATGACATCGCCAACTCGAACAAGGGTACGTTGGTTATAAGCAGTACCTGAGTTTGAACGACGGAATTTTTGGATATGGTAAACATCCAATGAGCCATCTTCACGGCGAACTTCTACTTTGTCCGCATCCGCATAGGTAACCTTACCACCATGTTGTGCAATAACCGCAGCTCCTGAGTCATGGGCTGCTTGGTATTCCATACCAGTCCCAACGAAAGGCGCTTTAGGATCGATCAAAGGAACAGCCTGACGTTGCATGTTGGCACCCATGAGGGCACGGTTGGAGTCATCGTTTTCCAAGAAAGGAATACATGCTGTCGCAACGGCAACTACCTGTTTCGGAGAAACGTCCATATAGTCAACGCTTGATGCTGGATATTCTTGGTTAACCCCTTGGTGACGTCCCATGACAACTTTTTCAGCAAAAGTTCCATCTGCGTTCAATTTAGAGTTAGCCTGAGCTACTGTGTATTCATCTTCTTCATCGGCAGTCAACCAAACGATTTCGTTAGTTACTTTACCAGTTGCACGGTCAACCTTGCGGTATGGTGTTTGAATAAAGCCATACTTATTGAGGTGCCCATATGAAGACAGGTTGTTAATCAAACCGATGTTTGGTCCTTCAGGTGTCTCGATTGGACACATACGACCATAATGAGTGTAGTGCACGTCACGGACTTCATATCCGGCACGGTCACGTGTCAAACCACCAGGTCCCAAGGCAGACAAACGACGTTTGTGTGATAATTCTGACAGAGGGTTGTGTTGGTCCATGAACTGTGACAACTGTGATGAACCAAAGAATTCTTTGACTGCAGCTGTTACAGGGCGGATATTGATGATTTGTTGCGGCGTCAAGACTTCATTGTCCTGAACTGACATACGCTCACGAACATTACGTTCCATACGAGAAAGTCCTAATCGAACTTGGTTAGCAAGCAATTCACCAACAGCACGGATACGACGGTTTCCAAGGTGGTCAATGTCATCAACACGACCAATTCCTTCAGCCAAGTTAAGGAAGTAGCTCATCTCAGCCAGGATATCCGCAGGAGTGATGGTACGAACCTTGTCATCTGGATTTGCATTACCAATGATAGTTACAACACGGTCTGGATCAGTAGGCGCAACTACCTTGAATTTTTGAAGTACTACTGGTTCTGTCAATACCGCTGAATCATTTGGTGTGTATACAATCTTGTTCAAGTCGCCGTCCAAGTGACTTTCGATACTCTCGATAATATCACGAGTCATGATAGTCCCTTTTTCTACCAAGATTTCACCAGTTTCAGGGTCTACCAATGGTTCTGCAATAGTTTGGTTGAGTAGGCGTGTTTTAATATTAAGTTTCTTGTTAATCTTGTAGCGTCCAACGGCAGCCAAGTCATAACGACGTGGATCAAAGAAACGAGCTACAAGCAAGGTACGTGAACTCTCAGCTGTTTTTGGCTCACCTGGACGAAGGCGTTCGTAGATTTCTTTCAAGGCTTCATCAGTACGAGAGTCCATAGGATTCTTATGGATATCTTTTTCTACTGTATTGCGAACCAACTCGCTATCACCGAAGATATCAAAGATTTCATCATCACCTGAGAAACCAAGTGCACGAACCAAAGTCGTAAATGGGATTTTACGAGTACGGTCGATACGAGTGTAGGCAATGTCTTTTGAGTCGCTTTCAAGTTCCAACCAAGCTCCACGGTTAGGGATAACAGTTGAACCGTAACCAACTTTACCGTTTTTGTCTACTTTGTCGTTAAAGTAAACACCAGGAGAACGAACCAACTGTGATACAATGATACGCTCACCACCATTGATGATGAAGGTACCCATCTCAGTCATGATTGGGAAATCTCCAAAGAAGACTTCTTGAGTCTTGATTTCGCCAGTTTCTTTGTTAATCAAACGGAAAGTTACAAAGATTGGCGCAGAGTAGCTAGCATCATGGATACGTGCTTCCTCTAGCGTGTATTTTGGTTCTCTGATTTCGTAGCCAACAAACTCCAACTCCATAGTTTCTGTAAAGTTTGCAATTGGCAATACGTCTTCAAACACTTCCTTAAGACCATGATCTAGGAAATCTTTAAATGAATCTGTTTGAATTTCAATCAAATTTGGTAAGTCAAGAACTTCTTTGATTCTTGAAAAACTACGACGGGTACGATGTTTCCCGTATTGAACGTCATGTCCTGCCAAGATGATTCTCCTTTTAGTTAAAATTCCAAGCCTAATTATCTAGACCTTTGATTATCGTTAGATGGTTAACAAACCCCTATCACCTTATCCTTCTAGGTAATTTTCAGAATCTTTAAATCTCTGTTACAGATGGCAAAAATACTGAAAAAAAGCACAAAAAGAGCAGCTAAATCTGACTTTTGTAAGAAGATTTAACTGCTGTGAGCCTTGTCTGGACAATATTTCAGACAAAACCTACGACAAATGATTACTCATATTATACTTGATTTTCTCTGATTTTTCAAGGGATTTGCTTGTTTTTTCTTACTTTAGTATAGATGGTCTTCGTTTTCTGAAAAGGTAATTTTCTAGACAAGTAGTTGTTGAATAAACAAGACAGGTTCTATTCATTAACTTATCAACCAACTCTTTAGTTTGTAAGTTGGCATCTTGTATACTGAAAAAGAAACAATACTAATCAATTCAACTTACTTGACAAAAGCGTTGCTTAGTGGTTTAATATACCCCATAAGGGTATATTTGGAGGTGCCTATGTTTCACTTATTTACAAAAATTGATAGTATTTCTACCAGCGAATTAGAAGCTAAACTCAAGGAACCGATTCAGCTACTGGACGTTCGGACGCCTACGGAATTCTGTAGAGGTCATATCAAAAATGCCAAGAATGTTCCTCTATCGGAAATCGGATCTTACACACCTGCGACAAAAGAAACACTCTATGTCATTTGTCATTCTGGTGTCCGAAGTAAGATGGCTGCTAAAAAGCTCAAGAAAAAAGGCTATGATGTTATCAACGTCCGAGGCGGTATGATCGCTTGGAAAGGTAAGGTCATCTAAAAGTTCAAAGGAGAAAGCCAATGAAAATTATCATTATCGGAGGAGTTGCAGGCGGTATGTCAGCAGCAACCCGTCTCAGACGCCTCATGGAAGACGCTGAGATCATTATTTTTGAGAAAGGGCCCTTTGTTTCCTTTGCAAACTGCGGACTTCCTTACTATGTTTCAGGAGAAATTGCCAGTCGTGATAGTTTATTAGTTCAAACACCTGAAAGTCTCAAGGCACGGTTTAATCTTGATGTGCGACCATTTCACGAGGTTGTCCAAATTTCTCCAGAAAATCACACTGTCACTGTCCGACATGATGGACAGGAATTCACAGAAGGCTACGATAAGTTGATTCTCTCTCCAGGAGCTAAGCCATTTGTTCCTGCCATTGATGGCTTGGCAGAAGCTAAGAATGCCTACACGCTCCGCAATGTTCCTGATCTCGATGAAATTATGGCCGCCTTGGACAAGCATCCAAAGGAAGCTGTCGTCATCGGTGCAGGTTTTATAGGGCTTGAAATGGCTGAAAACCTGGCAAAACGTGGCTTGCATGTCACCATCGTCGAAAAAGCTCCTCATGTCTTGCCACCATTAGATCAAGAAATGGCAGCCTTTGTCCAAGCAGAATTGGTTAAAAACAGCGTTAGTGTTATCACTTCCCTATCTGCGACTCGATTTGAAGAACAAGGAAAAATCATCGTTCTCGAAAATGGTCAAAAGATTACTTCTGACCTCACCATCCTTTCTGTCGGTGTTGAACCTGAAAACGGTCTGGCCAAAGCTGTGGGGATTGAACTAGGAATTCGTGGCGGGATCCTGGTTGATGAAAACTACGAAACCAGTCATAAAGATATTTTTGCGGTTGGGGATGCCATCGTCGTTAAGCAAGAGATTACGGGCCAAGACGCTCTCATCTCACTAGCTTCTCCTGCCAATCGTCAAGGACGCCAAGTAGCGGACGTCATCGCAGGAATCAACCGTACTAACAAAGGCAGTATCGGTACTGCTATCGTTCGTGCTTTTGGTATATCCGCTGCTTCGACAGGTCTTAGCGAGCGCACTCTTCGTGACAATCAACTCCCATACAAGGCAATTCATGTCAGTGGGAAAGACCACGCTGGTTATTATCCAGGTGCTACTGATATGACCCTGAAGCTCCTCTTTGACCCAACCAGTGGCAAAATTTATGGCGCCCAAGGTGTTGGGAAGAAAGGTGTTGACAAGCGAATCGATATCCTGGCAACTGCTATCAAGGCAAATCTCACCGTCTTTGACTTGCCAGAGTTAGAGTTTTCCTATGCACCGCCATTTGGCTCTGCCAAGGATCCGGTCAATATGCTGGGTTACGCAGCCTTGAACCTCATCGAAGGTCTCAGTGACAATATCCAGTGGTACCAACTAGAAGATGAACTGACTAAGGGCAAAAAGTTCCTAGATGTACGAACAAGCAACGAGTTCCAAAGTGGTAAAATCAAGGTTAATACCATCCACATTCCATTGAATGAACTAAGAAATCGCTTGGATGAACTAGACAAGAACCAAGCCTACATCGTTAGCTGCCACAGTGGGTTGCGCAGCTATATCGCAGAGCGTATCCTCAAGCAAGCAGGATTTACCGTCCAAAACCTTGACGGCGCTTATTCACTATACAAAATGGCTAATCCAGAAGGAGTAGAATATGCTAACTAATATCAGCATGGCTGACTTTTATGAAAAATATCAAAATGAACATCTAGATCTTATCGACGTACGTGAAGTACATGAATTCCAAGCAGGACATGCACCAGGTGCCAAAAATCTTCCGTTAAGTACCTTGGAGCAAGGCTACAAAGAACTTAAATCTGATCAAGAGTACTATATCATCTGCCAAGGTGGTGGACGTTCCGCGACTGCCTGTCAATTTCTCAGAGCCCAAGGTCTGGCTGTCACCAATGTAGAAGGCGGCATGAACCACTGGCCTGGTGATGTTGAGTAAATAAAATTCAAAAAGAGCAATTGGTCTACTTTCAATAAGACCAATTGCTCTTTTAATCATTTGTTCACTATTTAAGAGAAACGTATGTTTTTTATTACTTACGTTTAATCAAGTATTTAACCGCCTTTTCCAAGCGTTCCTTCTGTGCTTGAGGATCCTCTAAAGGGTCGTTAATACAAGATGTTAAATTCTCCGTTATCATCAGTTCAATAATACGATCAACACTGGATCGAACTGCCGTTAATTGAGTAATGATATCGACACAATCACGCTCTTCCTCCATCATCTTTTGGATACCCCGCAATTGACCTTCTGAGCGTTTGAGGCGTGTAATGTACTTTGATTTTGTCATCTCTTTATCCTTAACGATTTTTCTACATTATATCTCTAATAAAGGGCTTTGTCAAAGGTATCACTTTTTTAGTAGTCAAAGCCTTCTAGTCCCACTCTCACATGAGTAACAATCCCATCTTTATCTGTAATGGAGAACTCTGAAGAGGAAATCCACTGAGTTCTCGCCTTGTCAGTTTGAGATTTTGAAAATAGTCTCAACAGTTCTTCTTTATTCTCAACTTCAACCACATAGTAGGCTAGTCCTGGCATTCCTTGCTCACGAGGAGCTAAGTTTTTACCTCCCCATTCATTGACAGCCAAATGATGATGATAGTCACCTGATGCTATCCAACTGGCATGTGGAATCGTGAATTTATCCTCAAGACCAAGAGACTCTTGGTAGAAAGAGCTCGATTCTAGACTATTTTTAACAGATAGATGAACATGGCCCATACGAGTCCCACTTGCGATTGCAAAAGGCTCGATTTCTTTTCCTAGTTGGTAGATATCTTGAGCAGAGAGTTCTTCTGTCACACCAATAATACGGCCATCCTCACGAATGTCCCACTCGGTCACAGGCTTGTCTCTATAGAGTTCAATGCCATTACCCTCCAAATCTTCTAGATAGATAGCTTCACTATAGCCATGATCAGCTCCACCAACTAATGGAATCTTTAAGTCTAACAAGTGTTTAAAAAGATTTGCCAAATCTTCACGAGTCGGCAAAAGAAGGGCCATATGATAAAGACCATAACTTTGCTTAGGATTGCTAATGTCATCTGTCTTAATTAGCTGAACTAGCGGTTTCCCACCGGCACCTAAAAGAACTTGATTTTCCGATTGATTCAAAATCTCCAACCCAAGCAACTGATGATAAAATGCTGTCTGACTTTCTAAGTCCTTGACATTTAAAGCTACTTCAGCCAAATAAATCTGACTATTATATTGGTAAACCATAGAAAACCTCTCTTAATTGTAACTATTTTTATTACATCTATTGTACTCCCTTCTCAGCCAATGTCAATCCAGATGCTCAACGTTGATAAAACAAGAAAAATCCTCCCCATGTAGGAAGGATTGTTTGGATTTAATGAGCCAACATTTCTTGAGCAATCTCTTGACCTGATAAGCCATCTGGATAGTAGGTTGGCCAGTTGTCCATCTCTTCAAAGAGGGCTTCTTGGCTAGCGCCTCCAAAGAAGATATGGAAATGTTCTGCCTTGACCGGAGCGATATTGTGGTCGCTAAACTGAACATACTTAAATTGTCCAGCATCCGCATCAGTCGCTTCAAAGAGGAAGCGTACTCCACGATTCCCTTTCTTATAAGTCAAGATTTTCTTGCCGACATACTTGTAAGTATATTTTTTACTTTGGCCACCTTGGATGAATTCCATAGTGTTATCCGTGATGTTAATCTTGGTCACATCTGTTTGGTAACCCTTTTGATAGTAGGCCTTATATTCATCCTTGGTCATCTTACCAGTCAATTTAGCCTTGTAGTCAAAGACTTGGTCAAGAGTCCCATCCTCAAGGAAAGGATAGACAGACTGCCAGTTACCAGCATAATCACTCAGGGTACGGTCCTTAACATCGGCATCCTCAAAGTAGCCATTATGAACTGTTTTAGTTTCCTCTGCTTTTTCCGGTTCAATTTCTGCTCCTGCCTGATCAGTTGTCTGCTTGAGGGCCTTGAGGTTTTTCTCCATGACAGAGATGTAATTCTCACCGGCTTTCATGTCCTCTTCTGTCAAGCTTTCAAGAGGATTAAGGACATCTAACTTGACACCTGTTTCTTTTGAGAGGGTATTGGCTAGGACTTGTGAGGCATTTTCTTCAAAGTAGATATAAGAGATTTTGTTTTTCTTGATGTACTCGGTCAATTCTGCCAAACGGCTTGCTGAAGGCTCCGCATCTGGTGAAAGACCTGAGATAGAGACTTGATTGAGTCCGTAATCTAAGGCTAGGTAACGGAAGGCTGCGTGTTGAGTCACAAAACTCTTTTGTTTTGCACTAGAAAGTCCTTCAGTATAAGCCTTATCCAAGGCTTGCAGTTTTTCGATATAGGCTGCTGCATTTTGCTCAAAAGTCCCCTTCTTATCTGGATAGTCAGCTGAAAGACTGTCACGGATATGTTCTACAAGTTTGATCGCACGCGCAGGAGATAACCATACATGAGGGTCATACTCGTGATGATGACCTTCTTCACTATGGTCATGGTCTTCCTCTTCTTCACTTCCTGGAAGGAGTAGCATATCTCCAGTAGCCTTGATTGTTTTTACTTTTTTCGCATCTAAGGAATCTAACAATTTGGGAACCCAAGTTTCCATATTTTCATTCTCATAAACAAAGGCATCTGCGTCTTGGATTTTAGCGACTGCCTTAGCCGATGGTTCATAGTCATGTGGCTCTGTTCCAGCTCCGATTAAGAGTTCGACATTGGCTGTGTCTCCTGCTACTTGCTTGGTAAATTCGTAGACAGGATAGAAAGTTGTAACGATATTTAATTTCCCGTCTGCTTGTTTTTGATTAGAGCAAGCGACTAAGAATAGTGTCACAAGACTTGCCAAAAGTAGGCCTAGTTTTTTCATGTACTTCTCCTATTTTATAAAACGTTTGAGTAAGCTGACTAACAAAAAGACAACTACAAAGATAATGGTAATACTTGCACTCGGTGGTGTCTCTGCATAATAGGAAATATAAAGTCCCGCAACCATGCCTAGAAAACCGATGGCACTCGCAAGAATCATCACTGAACTAAAGTTCTTCCCTAAACGCAAAGCGATACTAGCTGGCAAAACCATGATAGTTGATACCAAAAGTGCCCCTGCAGCTGGAATCATAAGAGCAATAGCCACACCAGTTACCATGTTAAAGAGAATAGACATGGTACGCACTGGAAGTCCATCGACAAAAGCTGTGTCCTCGTCAAAGGTCAGGATATACATGGGTCTTAAAAAGAGGAAGGTTAAGACCAAAACAACTGCCGCAATGACAAAGAGCCCAATTACCTGCTCTTGACTAATAGTCACGATAGAACCAAAGAGGTATTGGTCCAAACTCATCGAGCTAGAGCTCTTACCCTTACTCATAACAATAAGTGAAACCGCAAGACCTGTTGACATGAGGATAGCTGTTCCAATCTCCATAAAGCTTTTATAAACCGTACGTAGGTATTCAAGGAAGACCGCTGCAATCAAGACAATCACAATGGTTGAGATGGTCGGAGAGATCCCCAAAACCAAACCAAAGGCAACACCCGAAAGCGAGACGTGGCTGAGAGTATCACTCATAAGACTCTGACGACGCAAGATGAGGAAGGTCCCAAGAACTGGTGAAAAGAGACTCATGGCAATAACTGCCAAAAAGGCTCGCTGCATAAAATCATAAGACAATAGATTAAGCATGCTCCACCTCCTGATCACTTTCATGGACATTGAAGCAACGCCATGGCGAATCTTGGTCTCGAACCAGGTGAATATTACGATCTGCGTAGTCCTTAACTTCTTCAGGATCGTGAGTAATCATCAAAACAGCCTTACCATGATGGTGGGCACTATGATGCATGAGCTCATAAAATTCATTCTTGGTTCCCGCATCCATCCCTGTCGTTGGCTCATCCAAGATAAAGATATCCGGATCTGAAGCAAACATACGTGCAATAACCGCCCTTTGCTTTTGTCCGCCAGAGAGAGAGCCAATGCGCTTATCCCGATGTTCCCACATACCGACAGAGTTCAAACTCGCCTTGATGTGCTCTTCATCGTGAGCATTTAAACGACGGAACCAACCTTTTCTTGGGTAACGTCCTGATTTGACAAATTCATAAACAGTACTAGGAAAGCCTGCATTAAAACTTGCAATCTGTTGAGGAAGATAGGCGATTCTTAGCTTTTTCCCATGAATATTTGTTTTTGAGATGGTAACCTTTCCAAATCTTGGTTGCAAAATACCCAGACTAGCCTTGATTAGCGTTGTCTTGGCTGCTCCATTTTCTCCAGTAAGGGTGACAAATTCCCCGCTATCAACACTGTAATTGATATGCTCAAGCACAGGTTCCTTGTCATAATAGAAGGACAAATCCTCTACTGTGATGTATCTCATTACTTGATTTCTCCTACTAAAGCAGTTAAAAACCGCTGGATAATTTTTTGCTCCTCAGCTGAGAATTGACTGGCAACTTGCTCATAAGTCGAGAGGGTGTGCTCATGATGATGATGGTGCTCTTTAGCAATCGGTCTAGCTAGATCTGTCAACTGATAGAAAATGACACGAGCATCCTTGGGATCCTTAGATGTCTCCAACATCCCCTCTTTAATCAAAGATTTGATAGCCTTGGTAACAGCAGCCTGACTAACATTCAGACGTCGTGCTAACTCCGAATTGGTCAATGATTCCTCTGATAAAAGCATAAGAATATGCTCCTGGGTATTAGTCAGAGCCACTTCGCTGGTGCAATGACCAATCAAAATTTCGTGCTGGTTTTCAGCTTTCAGGATAACCTCATTTAAAAAACGATCAATATCTTTTGCTAATTGTCTCATGAACTTCTCCTTTCCTAGTTATCTTTTTCTTAAAACAATATAGATCACCATAGATTCTTTACTGGTTAATTATATCATAAACCAAAAAAGAATCAAGAAAAAAGATGAAAACACCTAATATGTTTTCATCTTATAAACATTATTTCTCTTGTTTACGGCTAGTCCAGAGGGCAGTAATTCCTAGGAACATTCCAAGAACTGTCATGAAAATAGACTGCTCACTACCTGTATTTGGTAAGAGTTTCTCTGAAACTTGAGTCTTATCATCGGAATTAACTGTAGGATTGACTGTCCCAGTAGGTTTGTCGATAGGCTTATCTGCATCCAAAGGTTTTACAACATTCTCTTCTATTTTCAGAGGCTTATCCGTATACTGACTTGCCACCTGGTAGGTGAGTTTCCCAGTATTCATTTGAGGTTGCGGAGCTTTTTCTTCCTTAGGAGTGATCTTCCCAATCTCTCCTACAGGAGTTTGCTTTTGTTTCTCTTCTTCTAGCTTGAAGTTTTTTGAATTTACAGAAATAGTTCGAGAATTTGGATTGATCTTTTCATAGGCATTTAGGTCTGCAGTCTTGAGGTAGTCCTCAAAAGCAGCATCCATTGAAGGTCCTTCTTCTCTCGCACCACCAAGCATGGTGTAACCATCACCACCCGCAGCCAAGAAGTCGTTTGTTGTTAGATAGTAGATTTTGGCTAAGTCTAAGTTATCGTAAAGACCAGTCGTATGATTCTTAACCTGAACAGCTAAAATACGTTTCCCAGAAGGTAGATTTGTATCATAGTATACTTTGACGCCAGAGACTTGTAAAAATCCACCGCTTGGTTCTAGCAACGGTTGCCCATTTTCATCCAAAACGTTCTTTTCATCTTTATCGACCTGTAAGATCGAACCGAGCGATTTTTCAAACATGTCAAGAACTTGCTGACCAGTTACTTGAATTTGAGAGATGGTGTTACCGAATGGTAATACAGCAATGACATTTCCTTTTGTAATTGGTTTGCCTTTAGCAATTGTCTCACGTAAGCCACCACCATTTGTCACAGCGATATCTGTTGGATGACTAAATCCTGTTTGACCATACTGGTAGAGAGAATCTGCGACGACATTTCCAAGGTTTGTCTCGCGGACACGGACATTTTCACGGTCTCCGTTTAGTTCAACAGGACTGTTAGACACAACCTCAACTGCATTTTCTGCATCATACTTTGCCTTAATATCTTTAACTAAACTAGCAACTTTTGGATTTGCTTCTAATTTTTTGGCTTCAGCAGCAGTAATCTGAGTTGGATTGCCCAAAAGCTGACGAGATTTATAAGTAATTTTACCAACGTTATGGAGATAACTTCCAGTTTGGTTGTAAGTCACATTATCTCCGTAAGTAGTTGATTCTACTGTATGAGAGTGACCATCAATGACTGTTACACGTTTTCCCTTCAAAAGAGGGTTCTTAGACAAGGCTTCTGCTAGTGTTGAGCCACGCCAAGCTACTGGCGTTGTTGTATCAACACCCAAGTGGGCTAAGACTACATAATGCTTATAATCCTTACCTTCCGCCTTAGCCTTGGCTTGAACTTCTTCAACGACCTTATTAACCTCTTCGATTGGCTCAGTAAAGGTTACTCCTTTAACATTTTTAGGGTGAGTTTTCGTTGCTGTTTCCGGCGTTGTCACACCGATTACAACAAACTCATCACCTTCCACAGTCTTATCTTTATCAACGATTGTAGAAGCTTGGAAGAGACGAGCACCATTGACGTAGGTATTTGAACTAAGTAATGGGAATTTCAAGATTTCCTTGTATTTCTTAGCTTCGTCTAAACCAAAGTCAAACTCATGATTTCCTACTGCCATGGCATCATAATCCATCTCGTTAAGAATCTTAGCACGCGCCTCACCTTTTGATGAGTTTGAGATAGGAAGACCCTGGAAAGCATCACCAGCATCCACTACCAAGGTGGTCTGGTTGGTTTTTCCACGCTCTTGTTCAATGACTGTAGCCAACTTAGCGTCTCCAATGACTCCCTTTTCCTCTACAATACGACCATGGACATCATTGGTGTGTAAGATAACAGTGTCCTTTTCTTCGCTTTTAGGAGATTCAGCAGGAGCTGACTGAGCTTCTGCAGGTGCAATCGCTTCTGAAGTTGTCGAAGTTTCCGGTACCGCAGGGCTCTCAACAGGAGCTGGAGTCGCCGACGGAGCTGGAGTTGCTGCGACAGCTGAACTTTCTGCAGGAGTTGCTGCTTCTTCAGCGTATACTTGTCCAGCTAAGAAGGCTGGAGCTAATAAAGCTGTAGATAGGATGGGTAATAAGAACTGTTTCTTCATTTTGAAATCCCTTTCTATTCATAGTTCTTTAACTATTATACGTTATTTCTAAAAATTTTGAAACTTTTGACCTATTTGCATCTTAAATATTCGCCATTTAAACAAAAAAGCTTGAACTAAAGAATTCAAGCTTTTAAACAATTTATTGAAATTCCTTAACATCTCCATCATAAGTCGCCCAGTCCTTACTGAAGAAGCGGTCATTCAATTTGTAGTCTGGAGCTGGAGTCGGATCCGTCAAGAAGGGATTGACAACCTTATCAAAAGCTAGCCAACCCAACCAACCAATATGAATAGTATCCTTAACAAAGTAAGGATCTCCGCCTTTTTTAGAAAAGTCAGCAATGTTGGTGAAACCTTGACTTTCTAATTGGTAACGAATTTTTTCCACAGCATGTTGGTACATTTCCTCGCTAAGGCCTGTATGGGCCATCCACCTTTTATTGACAGGCTGGATGACAAAGAGGACATTAACTTTCGATTTTGCAAATTGATTGAGAACCAACTGTAAATCATTGTATTCCCTTGACTGGAGGAAGTTGTAATTTTTTTGATACCCTTCCCACTTTTTTAAATCTTTCTTTAGTTGAGTATTGTAAAAGTGGTTCTCCATTCCCAAATCATTATTGGTCGTGTTTTCTTCTGCATCCTTACGTGCAATATTTTCCAATTCTTCATACGAAAATTGATCTGGGAGACTGCTCAAATATTTTTCAATATGATCTTTATACTTTAATCGGCCTCGGATGGAGAATTGACCAAAAAGGGCTGCTTGTCTTTCATTGAATTCTGCAGAAGCTGTAATTATTGAATGATCAAAGTCTGACAACTGTTCATTCTTAGCCAGTTTCTCAACAATCCCCTTCATCGGTACGCTTGGATTCTGCTTCAAGAGTCTATTAGCCGCATATTGAGAAGCTAGGTCTCCAGATTGATTCTCTAAAAAGGCAGTCAACTGGTCGTTGTTAAAATAGGTTTGAAAAGTAACTGGATCTTGATCTTCCTTTGTAAACCACTGTGGAGAGATCACAAACACCGCTTGTTTGTTTTCAAGCTCAGATGTGATTTGTTGCATCCCAAAATACTGACTAAGAGAAGCTGCTCCTGCCTGCCCCATAAAATAAGGACGATAGGAGCGATTATACTTTTCAGCTAACACTCCTGGATGCATGCTGTCAAAACGAATCCATTCACTTGACCCAAAGAAAGGGATAAAACGCATATCTGGGTCTGTGAGAGCTCTCACTTTTTGGCTTCTCTCCTTGAAACTTTCTGCACTTACTGAGGCTGCAGAGTATTTTTCCTCCATTAGATTATGACTCTTACTACTAGGATAGAAAAAAATGAGTAGGAGAACCAATAAACCTGCAATAAGAATCGGCCCGAAGGTTAACCACAGGCGTTTAAGCATTCTTTAACTCCGTAATCCCTGCTACGATTTTATTGGCTGTATTCCAGTCATCACGACCAAATTCTGTAACCGGGACACGTATATCAAAGCGGTTTTCGATTTCTACAATCAATTCAACCGTTCCCATACTGTCCAAGACACCTGCATCGAAAAGATCTTCATCCATCATGTCAGAAACATCTTCCATAAATAATTCATCGATAATTTCAATAACTTCTGATTTGATATCCATTTTTAAATTTCCTTCTATTTTTTAATTCCATTTATTTTTTAAACCATAAATCATTCAAAAATCCAGAAAAGATTAAGAATGAAACCATTACGACATGGAAGGTTATAACCATGTCAAGCAACTGAATCCAACGGTTCTCAGGAAAAGGTGGTCGCCCTGCCTTCTTACGTTCTTTATTGAGCGTTTTTTTCTTTCTGACCCAGGCATCATTAATGACTAAGCCTACTCCATGAAAGAGTCCGTAGACGATGTAAAACCAAGTTATCCCATGCCAGAATCCCATAAGGAGCATGTTCAGTACATAGGCAACACTTGAAGTCACATTTCGATTCTTAAAAAGCTTCTTTCTCGTCATCACCATGACCATGCGCATAAAGACAAAGTCACGGAACCAGAAGGATAAACTCATGTGCCAGCGATTCCAAAACTCTTTCAAATCTCTTGACAAGAAAGGTTTGTTGAAGTTAATCGGACTACGAATTCCCATCAGATTCGAAATAGCTATAGCAAACATAGAGTAACCTGCAAAATCAAAGAAGAGTTCCAAACCAAATGTGTACATGATGGCCACTACATAATAGTTAAAGACACCACCTGTTTGTAAAGCTAAATTCTTTAGCGGTGGTAATAAAATCTCGCCTAAAATATGAGCTAGGATAAATTTATACAGAAATCCCCACATGATATACCGAACGGACTCGGCTAGCATATCTAGCAACTCATCGCGCTCTGGTATCGTCTTATAATTTTCATTAAAACGTTTGAAACGATCAATAGGACCACTTGAAAATGTCGGCATAAAGAGAAGAAAACGCAAATACTCCCACATTTTCAAATCCTTAATGACTCCATCTCTAAGTTCGATGATGATTCCCACTGAACGAAAGGTCAAATAAGAGATTCCTACGAATCCCAGGAGAGACTGTGTACCGTTAATAGCCGGTTGCACCTTGACAAAGATGATGGGAAGGAGGGACAGAAAACTAACGAGGTAGAATACCCACTTGCCATCCTTGCTTTTTCGATATTGCTTGTAAAAAAGAACCAGTACCATTTGCCAAATTAGATAGATTCCTAAGGCAGCTAATTGATTGGTCTTGCCTCCCGTCAACATAGTGACTATAAAGAACAGACTAACCAATATTTCATACCAGCCAAAACGTTTTTTGAAAAAAAGACCGATAAAGATTGGCAAAATAGCAGTAATCACATACAAAAAGTACTGCGGATTTCCATAAGGCTCAATATGAGGAAGCTGTTTAATAAGCTCCATCATCTATTGTTTACCTCACTAATCAACCCTTTGATGTCGATTTTCCCATTTGGAGTTAGCGGTAAGCTGTCACGGTAGAGGAATTTCGAAGGCATCATATAAGACATCATAATATCTTCCAAGTCTTCCTTGATCGCTTTGGTAACATCAATCTCGCGCTCAAATTGTTCCTTGACCCCATCTTTTAAGATAACATAGGCCAAGAGATTTTGAACCTTGTGATCTTTATTATAGCGCGGTACCGCAACAGCCGAGTCAATGTACTGAGATTTGTTCAAGTTTTGAGAAACATCTTCTAGCTCAATACGGTAGCCGTTAAACTTAATTTGGAAATCCATCCGTCCACCATAGAGAAGGAGGCCTTCATCTGTCATGGTTCCGACATCTCCCGTATGATAGGCTGGAAGACCTTCAAATTCGAAGAAGGCTTCTGCTGTTTTCTCTGGATTATTCATATAACCCTTTGAAACAGCTGGTCCAGACACGATGATTTCCCCTTGCTCTCCATTTGGCAATTTGTTGCCTGCCTCATCAATGATGAAGGTTGGAGAATCTTCTTTGGTATAACCAATTGGCAAGCGTTTAAGTGTCGCTAACATCTCATCTGTGATAGCAACCGCCGACAAAGCAACTGTTGCTTCTGTTGGTCCATAGGCATTGATGATGCGCGCATTCGGGAAACGTTCACGCAGTTTTTGAGCCGTTTTAACAGTTAACTCTTCCCCATCAAAGTAGAAATGGGTAATGCCTGGCATCTTTTCAGCATTGAAATCTTCAGACAGCATGGCCATATCTGCAAAAGATGGTGTCGAAGTCCAGATAGCAATCGGAAGAGAAAAGATAGTTGCAAAGAGTTGTTTGAAGTCTTGAGTAATGGCTGATGGGAGGGCAAAAAGCGTGCCTCCAAGAGCCAAAGTTGGCGCCCAATACATGACAGACAAGTCAAAGGAATAGGGCGGTTGCGCCAACATTTGCGGACGCTCTGGCGTCGCAAATTCTTTATCTGTGATCATCCAGTTGGTGAAGCTGAGCAGGTTATCATGTGAAATCTGCACCCCTTTTGGTTTCCCAGTTGTTCCTGAAGTAAAGATGATGTAGTAGTTATCATCCCCTTTGACCGGATGTTGCAAATCATAGGCATGCTGAGCCGCATAAGCTTCACGCACTTGCTCCAAGGACATGATTGGAGCAGCTGGGTTTTCAATTGGAAACTCATTGATGGCGATGATTAAGCTTGGCTCTGCTACTTCAACAATCGCAGACACGCGCTCCAAGGCAGAATGGCTGTCAATTGGGATATAGGCATGGCCAGATTTGGTCAAGGCCACAAAGGTTGCTAACATTTCATATTCTTGACCACCAAAGACCACAACAGGTGACTTTTCAGGAAGTCCCATTTGGTCAAGATGGGCTGCTAAGCTATCTGAATCAGCCTTCAATTGGCCATAGGTATGCTCTTCTCCAAGGACATTGTAGACTGGAAAATTAGGCTGCTTTTGAGCATAATGCTCAATGGTTTCAATCATATCTACTATTGGTTTATTTGACACAATAGGGGTTCTCCTTTAAGTTAAAATTCATTATAGATAAAGCTACCTTGAACCTGACCGAGATAACTAAAAAAGTAAAGCAGGCCCAAGAAAATGATAAAATACAAGGCTGTCCGACCAAGAAAGAGATAGAGTTCATTTCTCTGTTTCATCAAGAAAAACCTTTCATTCCTGTAATTTTCAACTAAAATAAAATCAATTTCTTACTAACTTATTTTTCTGCTATTATACCACTTTATAAACTATTTTTTCAATTGTTTTCCGTCCATTTCCACTACATTTAAACATCATTAAATTGTTCCATATGATACCTTCTAATGATAGCTTTAATGCTTTCCAGTATAGATTATATTGGGAGCTACAACAAAGTAGGCTCTATACACCTATAGAGGACTCCCCACTATAAATATTATAGAGCCTTATCTTATGTCTCACTTTATCGGTAGAATTCCCTTTGTCTAGAGATTTTTATAATATGTAATCTTAAAATTCACTATAGATGAAATCTTGAATGTTAGAAAAATCAGTCACAAAACAGTAGATTACGATGCTTAAAATAACTGTATAGAAAAACAAGGTCCACAATAGTAAACGATGTGTGTCAGTTAGTTTCATTTGCAAATTTGTAAAGTTCTTTTTCAACTTCCATCCATCCTTTCACTCCAACGTGCATCACGTCAAATAAAAAGTAATCTTCATACTCTTTATTTCCATAGTTTAACACCGTAGCACCGTGGTTTTTGGCAATATTTTCTATTTTTTTGTAAGTTTCTTCACGCATTTCTCGTGAAACACCTGTGTAATCATTCCATTTACCATTTACAGGAAAGATAATGACTTCAACTTCAATTCCCAATTCCTTAGCAACTGTCAAGAAGAGTTCCATATCTGAATACTCTGGTGACTCTATGTAACTCAAGTCTTTGTTAGAATCTTTCAACGAAGCATAGCGGTCTCTCAAGTAGGTATTGTAGTAGTTATTATCCACAGCATAATCATTGTTATCTGTTTTCTTTTTAACTTCTTCTACAAACTTCTTCGTCATCTCCTCCCAATCATAATCCGGCGTTTTATCTCCTAGTGCAGGATAGTCTGATTTGGCATGATTTTCATAGAATTTTCGTTTAAGCTTAAAGGAATAAATTGCATTGTCAAGCTCCAATAGTTTTTTATCAATGATTGTTCCTTTTCCTTCTATGAAATAGCTTTTATACTTTTTATAGATATCATTTTGTTGTTTGTTTCCTTTGGTAATCTCAATAATACGATTAATCAGTTTTTCTTTCGTTTCCTTACTGATTTTCTCGTTATCTAGCATGTGAAAAATATGTTCCTGAGAGGCCTTGTTTAAGAAGGCGTCTTGATGAGTCCCATCCTTTTCAAACCATTGAACAGACTCTACGATGGCTACTTTTCGCTTACTCATAGCCCCCTCAATCGAGCTCAAGGTTGTAGCTTGAATGATATTTTGAGAGTAACTGGTTCCTATCTGCATAATATTAAAATCATTGTAGTTAAAAATTTTATTGGGATGGTAATCTTCATTTATCGTCGCAACTAACTCTGAGGAACCCATTAGAACTAGTGTATTGGGAGTGATATTATTTGTTAGAATATCTCTACTTTTATACTTTTCATAAGAAGTGCTGTAGCGAATACTATTGTCCTTGACTTTATAATAGTCGTCAATCTTCTTGACATATGTCACATTTAAAAGAGCAAGAGTCGCAATTACGAGCACAAGCGATAGTAAAAATGCTTTTAACTTTATCATCTTGTTTTGTCCAATCTCCTTGTTTTAGCAGATCTCTTTATCTACTTAGAATTGCCATAATTATCTTATAAGGTTCACCTGAAAAGATAAAGAAGCCAACCATAACTAAATTCATGGTCACAAACCAACTTATTAGCTTGTACCAAGTTTTATTTTTATGTTTCTTATAAAAAGTGCTTTTCTTTTGATAAATTTCAAATCCAGACATCAAGATTCCATGGTAAAAACCATAAGCGATGTAGCTGACACTAATTCCATGCCAAAATCCCATAACCAACATATTGACCATATAGGCATAGGCTGCATTGTGTAATCTATTCTTAAACCATTTCTTTCTGATAACCTGCATTAAAACTCTTGAAAATACGAAATCTCTCAACCATGTTGACAAGGTGATGTGCCATCTAGTCCAGAAATCCTTGATATCAATACTCAAGAAAGGTTTATTGAAATTCATCGGTGTCTGAATACCCAAAACATTACTGCTTCCAACAGCCATCAAACTATACCCCGCAAAGTCAAAGAACAGATAGAGAGTATACAGGTACATATATTTGATTGAGTAGACAACTGTACCAGTATTGCTTAAAGCAAGTAGTATCTGGTAAACATAGGTTGATAAAACAACCTTGTAGAGAAGGCCTAAAACGATGCGATAAATACCATCACCTGCTAACTCTAGGTAGTCTTTTCTAGGCATGACTTCATTGATCTCTTTTAGAAATCTTCTGCTACGATCGATTGGCCCAGAACTAACTGTAGGGAAAAAGAGTAGAAACTGCAGATAATCTTTTACACTGATTTTTTCTTTGATTAAACCATCCGATATTTCTAGCATGATCTGAATAGTCTTAAAGGACATGTAGGAAATCCCAATAAAAGCCAACAAATGTAGCTGGGTTATCGCAAAGACTTTATTGACCACTAAAGGTAAAATGGATAACATAACTAGAGGTTTTAACCGTTTTAAATCCATTCTTTGTGCTATGAAAACTAGGACATATTGGTAGATGATGAAAGCCAATAGATAAACAACCATGGATTTACTCTTACCATAGATAGCTCCTGCAAATAAAATTGACAGACTTAAAATATAATAATCCTTACGCTTGCCAAAATAGTTTAAAACAAAGCCAATCAGTAAAACCACAAATAATAGAAGGAAAAACTCATTCCCCTCAAAATAATTCATACCAGATGGACTCCTTTTCTCTTTTTCTCATCTCCTGATTTGTCATTTTAGGATTAGTCCCTATCATATTATCAAGGATAATTAACTTTATTCATTATATCATAATTTAAAAACTATATACCTCTATCATCCAATTTCCTAAAATAACAAAAACAAATGATCCTTACCACTAAATCCCAATAACGAGACAAAATTATTTAAACAACAAATATAATTCAAGACCTAAAAGATTGATGAATGAACTAGTGAAGTACTCTGTTTTTTAGCTGAAATAATAATTAACACCAGTATATAAACTTAAAAAAATCAAAACGACCAAAATGAAGTGAGGCAGCGCTCCTTATTTTGGTCGTTTTTTGGTAAGTTATGTTTATTGAGATATAAATATTTGGGCTTTATTATCTTAGAAAAGTGAAAATACGAGAACTGCTAGGGCTGCTCCGATAACAGGTCCCACAACAGGAATCCAAGCATAAGACCAGTCCCCATCTCCCTTGTTTGGAATTGGAAGAAGGCTATGCATAATGCGAGGACCGAGGTCACGAGCTGGGTTCAAGGCACAACCAGTTGTCCCACCTAGTGAAAGACAGATACCGACAATCAAGGTTCCCACTGCAAAGGTTCCTAGCCCTGCTTGAAGGTCATAGAGACCCAAAGCAAAGATTGTCAATACCAAGACAAAAGTCCCAAGGATTTCACTAATCAAGTTTGACACAGTATCTTTGATAGCTGGTCCAGTGCTGAAAGTTGCTAGAATATTTCCTGCATTTTCTTCTGCTTCATAGTGCGGTTTGAATTGCAACCAAACCAAAATCTGAGCCACCATCGCTCCTGCGAATTGGGCTAGAATATAAGGGAAAACAGAACCCCAAGAGAGCGTTCCTTTTAAGGCCATCGCAAATGTCACAGCTGGATTTAAGTGGGCTGGGCTGAGCGTGCCAGATACAAAAGCCGCAACGGCTACAGCAATTCCCCATCCCATAGTGATGACAATCCATCCTGAATTGTTGCTCTTAGTTTTGGGAAGAACCACACCTGCTACAACACCATTTCCTAGGAGGATAAGGATTAAGGTCCCCAAAAATTCTCCAAATAATTCTTTCATCATATCGTTGTCTCCATTTAAAAGAAGGAGAGAGAAGGCAAGGAAGGCTTGTTCCCTCACTTCTAGTTTTTCTTAATTTTTCAATGCCGCTAGATCGTTGTTAGCAAGGGCTGCTTCAACATCCGCACGGTAGGCTGCCTTTTCTTCTTCTGACCAATCATAGAATCGTCCCATTTCATCCAGAACTGGCTCCACAATGCTATCCAAACTATCACGCATAAAGAGCATGTGGTTGGTACGGCGAAGGAGAAAGTCAACTGGGCTCAGAGCCAACTCATTGCGCATTGCATAGTGAAGGGACAAGGTATCTGCCAAGCTGAGTCCTGGCGCTTGTTCCAAGCTGTGAGCAAGGGCAAAGACTTTCGGTGCATTTGAACCGTAGAGATTTGCTAGGTAATGAGCTTCCTTGCTATCCAAGCCACGTGACACTCCAAGTTGAGCAAAGGCTTCAATTTCTGAGTCCACATTTGCTGGGTTCAATTCTCCACCTGAAACAGGATAAGTCTTCGAGTTGATGAGTTTAAAGCTGCGGTCAAATTCTGCTTTGAGAATGTCAACCACGCGCTCCATAGCCCCTTCAGCCATCTTACGGTAGTCTGTGATTTTACCACCAGCAAGGGTCAACAGGCCATTGTCATCACGGTCCAAGCTCGAACCACGTGAAACTGCAGATGGGTCCAAATGTTTCTCAGATGTGCTACTTTCAAGCTTGCTGACAGCAGACTCAACATCTTCACGCGATTTTTCTTTCGATAGATAAGCCTCGACAGTCGCAATCAAGTTATTGAAGCTTTCATCGCTAATGGTTCCGTTATTTCCACCATTGTAGTCAGAAGCGCTATTGCCTGCGATCAATGGACGAAGACCAGCCCAGCTGCTTTCAATATCAGCAACGGTAATGTTTGCTTCTGGGAAGCGGTTGTTGACAATGCCAAGTAGATAATCTACATCTTCCTGCGTCACTTTTGGATGTTCCAAATCACCTGTGTAGTCTGTATCGGTTGTACCAAAGTAAGTCTTGTTTTCACGTGGGAGAACAAAGACCATACGACCATCTCCCAAACCTGTGTCAAAGTAAACTGGCTGTGAAACCTTGATCTTGCTTGAGTCCACCACCAAGTGAACTCCCTTGGTTGGACGCATTTGTGAGAATTGCGTTCCCTTATTAGACAGATTGCGTACCTTGTCGCTCCAAGGACCTGTCGTGTTGATAACCAGACGAGCCTTGATATCAAAGACTTGGTCTGTCAACAAATCACGAGCCACGACACCTGCAATCTTACCACTTTCGTCAAAGAGGAAGCCTTCTGCCTTCACGTGGTTGGCAATGAGGGCACCATCTTGGTTGGCACGTTTGATGTTTTCGATCACGAGACGCGCATCGTTGTTACGGAAGTCAAGATAAACTCCACCTCCTACCAAACCTTCTTTCTTCAAGTTTGGCTGGCGTTCCAAGACTTCTTCTTTGCTCAAAACCTTGTTTGCAGCAGGCGTATTGTTAACCCCTGCCAATAGGTCGTACAAGTCCATGGCTACTTTGAGACGGAAAAGGCTAAATGTTGCTCCATCCTCGTCGTAAACTGGCAAGAGCATTGGATCTGGTTTTGGAATATGTGGAGCGACTTGTTGAACCACCGCACGCTCAGAAACTGTATCTGATACCACTTCCACGTCGAATTGTTTGAGATAACGCAGACCTCCGTGGACCAATTTTGTTGAACGGCTAGATGTTCCTTCTGCGAAGTCCTGCATTTCAATCAAACCAGTGTCAAGACCGCTAGCTGCCGCCTGCAAAGCTACACCAGCCCCTGTAATCCCGCCACCAATAATCAAGAGGTCCAGGGTACGTTCCTGCATTTTTTTAATTGATAATTCACGTGTTTTCTTTGAAAATTCCATATTTACACACTTTCTATCTGAGTCACTTTATTCTTCCAGTATTAGTCGTCTACTTCCGCAAAGACTTGGGTTGCTTTCACAGCCTTCTTCCAACCCTTGTAGAGTTGTTCCTTGCGAGATTCGTTCATAGATGGCTCAAAGAGTTCTCCTGTCTCGTTCAAGAGTTTCAACTCATCCAAGTCTTTCCAGTACCCTACTGACAAACCAGCTAGGAAGGCTGCTCCTAGAGCTGTTGTTTCCAAGTTTTTGGCGCGTGCGATATCAATTCCCAAGATGTCAGCTTGGAACTGCATGAGGAAGTTGTTCATAGCTGCACCACCGTCTACCTTCAAGACTTGGATAGCTGTCTGAGCATCCACTTGCATCGTATCGATAATATCACGCACTTGATAAGCAATTGATTGAAGAGTTGCCTTGATAAAGTCTTCCTTACTTGTTCCACGAGTCAATCCAAAGACAGAACCGCGAGCATTTTGGTTCCAGTATGGAGCACCTAGACCTGTAAAGGCTGGAACGACATAAACTTCATCATTGTTGTGAGAATCACGAGCGTATTTTTCAGACTCTGGTGAGTTTTCCACCATGCGAAGACCGTCACGAAGCCATTGAATGGCACTTCCTGCGATGAAGATAGAACCTTCCAAAGCATAGTAAACCTTGCCGTTAATACCATAACCAATCGTTGTCAAAAGGTTGTTTTCAGACAACTGCATTTCTTCACCAGTGTTCATGATGATGAAGGAACCAGTTCCGTAGGTATTTTTAACCATACCAGGATCAAAAGCCAACTGACCAAAGAGGGCTGCTTGTTGGTCACCTGCCATACCAGAGATTGGCACTTCTCCACCGTAGAAATGGAATGGCGCTGTCTTACCGTAGATCTCAGAGTTAGAACGAACTTCTGGAAGCATAGCCTTTGGAATGTTGAGAATTTCCAAAATCTCATCATCCCATTTAAGTTCTTTAATGTTATAAAGCATGGTACGGGCTGCATTTGAGTAGTCGGTCACGTGAGCCGCACCGTCAGTCAATTTCCAAACCAACCAAGTATCAATGGTACCAAAGAGCAATTCACCCTTTTCAGCTCTCTCTTGAGCGCCCTCTACATGGTCCAAAATCCAACGAACCTTGGTCGCAGAGAAGTAAGCATCGATGATCAAACCAGTCTTTTCATGGAATTTTTCCACATAACCTTGGCTTTTCAGTTGTTCAGCCAAAGGTGCTGTCTGGCGTGACTGCCAAACAATAGCATTGTAGATAGGAAGCCCTGTTTTCTTATCCCAAACGACCGTTGTTTCACGTTGGTTGGTAATCCCGATTGCCTCAATCTGACTTGGTTTCACACCACTTTCGATGAAAGCACCCGCAATAACTGACTGAACAGAGTTCCAAATTTCATTAGCATTATGCTCAACCCAACCTGCCTGAGGGAAAATCTGAGTGAACTCTTTTTGACTCGAGCTAACTTTTTCTCCTTTTTTGTTGAAAATAATGGCACGAGAACTTGTAGTTCCCTGGTCAATGGCCATGATGTATTTTTCTTGTGACATGTGCTGTCCTCCTGATAAAATCTTGAGGGGGTTCCTCTTTACAGTAACTAGTATACAAAATAAAGCGCTTTCCTGTCTATCAATTTTTTTAAAATTTTAAAAAAAAGTGAGGAGATTGTGCGAATTTCACAAAAAAGACCTGAAAATTCAGGTCTTTTAGGCAAATAGCATCTGACGAATCGTAGCTAAATCTTCGATGTCCAAATCATTTTTCAAATAGTAGACGGGTGTTTGTTCTTTCTTATGAATGGGGTTATTGGTAACCAGCAAATCATAATGACGAGTACGGTCATAGGCTTCAATGCTAATGAAACGATTGTACTCCAAATATCGTTTTAAAAGGGCCGACATTCTCGAAAAGACAAGGAAGCCTGCTGTTAGATCTAGCCCTATTCTCAGATGTTTGCCTATATTTTCTGCCATATACTCCAACAACTGAAGCCATTCCCAAAGAATTTTCTTATCCAAATCCGTCCCCTGCTGAAAGGCAGGTAGAGCATGAAAAATCTCCTCTGCCGTTCCCCTAAAATCATGTTCCATCAGCAAATAAGGATGGCGATGCTCTATCTGATACTTGTATCGATCTTGCAAGATATAGCCCTTGTAGAGATAAACTTGACCACAAAGCTGACTGAGTTCATAGGTGACATGGTCCTCTGTATAACCGCCCAGTAACTCTTCCTTCTTCATTTCTTGAATCAATTGCGTCAACAAATCTGCCAACTGCCCTCCAAAACCAAGAATATACTCCATAGTATGAAGAGGAAGAATACGATGAGAAAGGAGAAATGAAAAGAATATCATCATCTCCCCATCTTCAGTTCCTAGAGGAATGTGCTGGCCACCAAAAAAAGAAGAAGCCTTGCCAAGTAAACGAAGGTAGAAAATATTGTCAAAATACCCCTGCATTTTTTCTTCTATAACCTGAAATTGACAGGCGTTAACCCGAAGGCGCTGTTGACTGATATGAGTCCAGAGAACCAAGTCTAATTTCTGACCCGAAGACAAGCTGGCACCGCAGATTTCTTCTAGGGTAGCAATATCCTGCTTTCTCTCCGCTTTCTGCATATGACTTTCCCACTCCTGACTGGACCAGACCTTGCGGAAAAGGCAGAAATAAAAGTAACGAATCTGATGCTCTGGACCTCGCCAACGACCATTTTGGATGGATAAGTCAAACTCTGACAAAATATGATTCAAGCTAGACAAATGGCGACCAAACGTGGCCTCGCTAATCATTAATTCTTGAGCCAGTTGATGGGCTAGGAACTGTTGGTGATAGAGAAGGTAAACCAAAATTTGGTACTTAATGGCATTGTCTAGAAATAAGCTCCGAATCTCTCTCCCCTTTGTGGCAGTACCGACAGACAGACGCAGGCTTTCATCATCCAAGTGGATGGTCAGCTCTAACCCTCTTTCTAAAGCATTTTCGTTAATTAGAGAGATATACTTGGTTAAGGTCGCCTTTGAAAAACCTGTTTCTTCCATGGCTTCCTTGACTGTTGTCTGCGAATCTTGTAATAAAAAGGAAAGGACTAAAAATTGACCAGATTCGGCTTTTTCCATCAAATCACCTAAATACATTTGTTACCCCTTTCATTTTCTCCTTCAAGAATAGCATAAATCTTTCAAATGCTGAAATAATCTGTTTCTCATTTTATTTTAAAGCTGATTTCCTCGTCATTATTCCTCAGAAACAGCAAACACACCACTCCCTCTTTGGGCATTTTTATGCTAAAATAGTAGCTATGGATAAAATTATTAAAACTATATCAGAAAGCGGGGCTTTTCGTGCTTATGTACTAGACAGCACTGAAACTGTCCGCACTGCTCAAGAAAAACATCAAACCCAAGCTAGCTCAACTGTAGCACTTGGCCGTACCCTTATCGCCAGCCAAATTCTCGCTGCCAACGAAAAAGGAAATACCAAGCTAACCGTCAAGGTTCTTGGAACTAGCTCCCTCGGTGCCATTATCACAGTTGCAGATACCAAGGGTAACGTCAAAGGCTACGTTCAAAACCCTGGAGTTGACATTAAAAAGACTGCAACAGGAGAAGTCCTCGTTGGACCTTTTGTCGGAAACGGTCAATTTCTAGTGATTACAGACTATGGCACTGGAAATCCCTATAATTCCATGACTCCTCTTATCTCTGGAGAAATCGGTGAAGACCTCGCTTTCTATCTTACAGAAAGTCAACAAACGCCTTCAGCAGTTGGCCTCAATGTTCTTTTAGACAAAGACGACAAGGTCGAAGTTGCAGGTGGTTTCTTGCTCCAAGTTTTACCAGGAGCAAAGGAAGAAGAAATCGCACGTTTTGAAAAACGAATCCAAGAAATGCCAGCCATTTCAACTCTTCTGGAAAGCGATGACCATATTGAAGCCCTTCTCAAGGCTATCTACGGCGACGAATCATACAAACGTCTGTCCGAAGAAGAAATTCGTTTCCAATGCGACTGCAGCAAAGAACGCTTTATGGATGCTCTCGCTAGCCTCCCAAGCTCAGATTTACAGGAAATGAAGGATGAAGACCACGGGGCAGAAATCACTTGTCAATTCTGCCAAACAACTTATAACTTTGATGAAAACGACCTGGAGGAACTCATTCGTGACAAATCTTAATACACCTTTTATGATTGGGAACGTCGAGATCCCAAACCGGACGGTCCTCGCACCCATGGCAGGTGTGACCAACTCAGCCTTTCGTACTATCGCAAAAGAACTTGGGGCAGGCCTCGTTGTTATGGAAATGGTCTCTGACAAAGGTATCCAATACAACAACGAAAAAACCTTACACATGCTTCATATCGACGAGAGCGAAAACCCTGTTTCCATCCAACTTTTTGGTAGCGATGAAGATAGCCTAGCTCGCGCAGCAGAATTCATCCAAGAAAACACCAAGACTGATATCGTGGATATCAACATGGGCTGCCCAGTGAATAAAATCGTGAAAAACGAAGCTGGGGCTATGTGGCTCAAGGACCCAGACAAGATTTACTCTATCATCAACAAGGTCCAATCTGTCCTTGATATCCCCCTCACTGTCAAAATGCGTACAGGCTGGTCTGACCCATCCCTAGCCGTGGAGAATGCTCTCGCAGCTGAGGCTGCTGGTGTTTCTGCCCTTGCTATGCACGGTCGTACACGCGAGCAAATGTACACTGGTCACGCGGACCTAGAGACCCTTCATAAGGTTGCACAAGCTCTAACCAAGATTCCATTTATCGCCAACGGCGATATCCGCACAGTCCAAGAAGCTAAACAACGCATCGAAGAAGTCGGTGCTGACGCCGTTATGATTGGACGCGCAGCTATGGGAAATCCTTACCTCTTTAATCAAATCAATCACTACTTTGAAACTGGAGAAATCCTCCCTGATTTAACCTTTGAAGACAAGATGAAAATCGCCTACGAGCACTTGAAACGCTTGATTGACCTTAAAGGTGAGAATATTGCCGTTCGTGAATTCCGTGGACTGGCTCCTCACTACCTTCGAGGCACATCTGGTGCTGCTAAACTCCGTGGAGCCATTTCACAAGCCAGCACTCTGGCTGAGATTGAAGCCCTCTTGCAGATAGAGAAGGTATAAAAGACTATAAAAACCCGTAACTTCAATTGAGTTACGGGTTTGCATTTGTTTTGAGAAAAGTTTTACCGCCAGATTCTATGGTTGAATCAAAGCAACGCTAGATACAGTTCCATCTGCGCCTGTTGTAATTTGGATGATTCTTCCACCACCAATTTTGGCATTATATTTACCATCATCAAGGGTATAGGCATAGCCTTGGATAGAGTAGTTTTCTTTCTTACCATCAGCAGATTCTACTGTAAATTGACCACCTGATGAAACAGTGATAGTCTCGCCATTAGCCCCCTTCCAGTTGCCAGCTGCGGCAGAGAAATCTCCATCAACCATGGTTAGAACACCCTTGTAACGTTTGTTGTGCTCTGCTTGCTTATCTTGAAGTTTGCGGTCAGTAGTTGGATCATAAGTTGACTGGCTAGTCTGTGCTTGAGAACCTTGTTGATTTGAGGGAGTTTGTGAAGACGCCTGTTGGTTAGAAGGTTCTTGGCTCTGTCTTGGTTCTTGTGCTGGTGTTGGTGTTGCTTGTGATTGGTTAGCAGTAGTCGTTGACTGATCAGAAGATGATGATTTAGCTTTTTCTGTTGAAGCTGAACTTGATGACTTCTGAGTCTTGTTCTCTTTACTTGAAGAACTTGCCTTAGAACTAGAAGATGCTTGTGTTGTCTTGCTAGAACTATCACTTGTCGTATTCTCTTTTTTATTACCACATGCTCCCAAGAGCAAAGTTGAAGCCAATACGGCTACTGCTAGTAAACGAATTGAATGTTTTGTTTTCATGATGCGCCTCCTGTGTAATCTTTTTGAAATGTTGTGAAATACTTCTGTAATGTTATTGTAATATTTGTTTTAGGGTTTGTCAACTATTTATATATGGTTTTGGTTTTTATTTATATTTGTTCTTTTTTAATCCTCCTATCTCTATTATTCGTTAAAAATTTAAAAAACAGGAAATTTTTCCTACTAAAAATACTATATTTTATAAGTGTAATCGCTTTCATTTTTTATCTTGAAGGACTATAATAAAATTGAAATAGGATATTGGAGGTGTAGGTTTATGTCAAAGAAATATTATAAATATCTTCCTTGGTTGATTATTGGTGCTTTCTCTTCTTATGGGGTTGCTACTCATTACGCTCAAACAACATTTGATTTGTTCTACTTAACCACTATTTTCATGATTGTCTACGTGGCTTTATTGTATTTACACGAACATTATTTAAAATATAAATACAAAGATTTATTCATTCGAATCATGAGCAATTCTAATAAGGATAAACATCCTTAAACAAAAAGAGGTCGGGACAAAATCCCGACCTCACTTTTTTATGACTAATAAGTCTTTGAAACGATGGCTGAATTGACTTTTGATACAAACTTTATTTTCTCTATTCTCAAGCTCAACCAGTCATCGGACTTGTTGAAACTTTTCAGGACTGAAACTAGGGAACCAAGACTTGGGCTATCGATTTCTGCTACCAAGCTTTTTATTTCAATCGATAGGTTTTTCTTGGTTTCTTTTTAGGCACTCGTTTGAGCCCAACTTCTTCTACATACTCACCGTATTTTACGAGAAAGTTATTGCTGACGATTGGTCGTCCTGGGTTGATGAGATTGACTAATTCGGTTCCTTCATAGACAGTGAATTCCTCCTCTAGCAGATAGAGAAAGGTCGGATTCCAGTCAAGACGCCCCTGGATTCGTTTTATAGACTCTTGGATAATGGCATAATGGTCAAAGGCGAAGGCTTGCTCCCCCAGCTCTAGTCCCTCTAGGAAGCACTTACCCGTCTGAAAATCAACATCGACAAAAACCACATCCTTGGCATCATCACCAGCTTGAACGAGATCAAGTACGCGGCTAGGTAGATACACCAAGTGGGCGATAGTAACCGTCCAGCCCCGCGGATCACGACCTGGAGTAGATACTGTCATCAACTGTTCGATTTTTTCCAAAGGAAGGTCAAGGTTAACCTCCTCTCTCACTTCACGCTGACAAGCATGGGCAGCATCTTCCCCTTTATCCATAAAACCACCGACCAAGGCCAAACAGTTCTGATAAGGATGGGCCTTACGGCGGATTAGTAAGAGTTTGATTTTCCCTTCCACAAAGCAATAAGCTACCATATCCACCGTCACGCTCGGTTTTTCATACTGAGGAAGTTCCTGTTTGCAGTACCAGTCTAAAAATTCCTTCTCAGTCGCATGAATTTCAAAATATTCTCTTTCTGTCATTCCAGCTGGGATTATCGTTTCAGTCATCTTATCACTCCTTGACAGCCTTAGTCCATTGGTACCAACCGACTAGACTATTGAGGGTGTAAACCCAGTACATACCTTGGATATGGATGTTTTCACCCCACCAGAGATAAATACTAAAGAGATTGGTAGCAATCCAGAAAATCCACTGCTCACGGTAAAGACGTGTCATCAAGAGCTGACCAACACCATTGGTCGCATCCGTTACACTATCACGGAATGGACGAGCACTATGGATACTTTGGTAAGCCAAACCCATGCCAATCCAGATGAGAGCTGTCAAGGCCAAGTACTTGAGCCAATCCACCAGACCAAGTTTCTTAGCTTCAAAGTGAGACTCCTCTGGTTTTCCTTGTTCATTGATCCGATTAGACAACCAAGCATAGAGACCAATAGGCTGCATGACAAAGAAATAAACTGTTGTCAAAACTTCGCCGTAGAAAGTAGCATTCATAGATAAGACCAAGTAGATTGCAGAGTTAATAGCTCCAAAAAGATAGTTACTAGCTCGACCTTCAGCTACTAAGATAACGCAGACAATCCCTGTCCAAGAGGCCAAGAGACCAATCCAGTCATGACTTTCTGTGTTTTGTGTAAACTCCAGAATAAGAGGAACACTTGATAAAGCAATCAAATAGAGCCACTGGAAAAGACTACGACCCACAAAGAGGTCTTTCCAAATCAAACGCATAACTCCTGCAAAACCGATTTTACGAGCTTCTGCGTGAACATTTTTAAAGTTTTCAATAAATCGTGTGATTTTTTCAGTTATTTTTTTCATTTTCTTCTCCTAATCTGCTTGGTAAATGGCATCAATAGCTACTTTTGCTGCTTCATAATTTCCTAGATAGTCATCAGCTAGATAAACATGAGGGATATTGCCTAGATATTGCTCCCTCATCATATCCAAATGCTGAGAAAAACTGTGACGGATATGGTCTTCTGCCATGGTCATGTCGCGAAAACCATCATTGACATAAAAGCCAACAGGTTGCACAAAGAGGATTAAATCCCACTTTTCCTTGGCTAAGATGGAAACAAAGAGATTATCAAAGGTCTCTACGGACAAGTCCTCCTGCTCTTCGCTTTCCATGTAGTAATCGTAGTAGCCCTTGGTTACTAGTGAGTTGGTATCTGCAATGACTAGGCCTCGATTGGCATGGCTATCGATTAACTTGGAAGTTTGGTCATATTGGCCCAAAAGAAGGTAATAATAATCTTTTGGGGTAAGCTCATCATCTCGGACATTATTTTTTATCTGATATTCACGAGCATACTCCAGACTGACTGGCGCATCATAAAAGCGAGCTAAATCCTTGGCTATAGTTGTTTTACCATTACTAGCACTTCCCATAATCAACACTTTTTTCGTAAATTGACGGCGGAAAGGTTGAGCGATATATTTCCAATATTTGCTTGGATTGTCTCGAATCATGGTAGCCGAAATTCCAAATTTTCTTTCCTGTAGAACAGTCTCGAAACCACGTTCTGACAATTCTTGTTGGTATTCGGACTCTCCTACAAAAAAGATTAGTTCCTCACCAGTCTGGTCATAGGAAATGGCCTGCAACATCTGATCCAACCACTCCTGCCAGCCCATTGGATAGCGTGGAATATTGCTTTCATCAAGTTTACAAACAGAGGTCAACTCATCATCTCGAAATGCTTCACGAATATAGCGAAACCTCTTTTGTAGTGTAAGTCCAACCTCTTCACCACGATCTCCCTCATAACCTGAAACTACCACCCATACAGCATCGCATTGCCGTTTTGCTCTTTGGATTAAATCAATATGCCCCTGATGCAAGGGAGCAAAGGTTCCAAAAACCACTGCTATCTTTTTTTTCAAGTCTTTTCAACCTTTTTATAAATTTTTATATTTTATATCATACTACTCCTCCTATTGTTCGTCAACACTTTTTTATTATTTTTTATAAAAATATTTTCAACATGATAGGATTTTTTTCTTGATATACAAAACTTGATCAGTAGAAATTCGTTTTTGAATTCCTTAAACTAAATGCACAATTCAAATGCTTATTATAGTGACAACTTCCCCCCAAAAAAAAGAGGCTGAAACAATCTGTTCCAACCTCACAATTTTATACAATTTCAAATTTTAACTGACCAGCTTTGACACCAATCTTAAGGGTCTTGCCTTCTTTCAGTTCACCTGTAAGAAGGAGTTCTGCTAGTTTGTCTTCTACTTCTGTTTGCAGAGTTCTGCGCAGTGGGCGAGCTCCCATCTCTGGGTCATATCCCTTCTGAGCTAGAAGCTTAAGGGCAGATGCTTGGAGTTTCAAGTCAATTCCTTTTTCTGCCAGACTTGCAATCAATGGTTTGACCATAATCTTAACCACTTCCTGCATATCTTGACTTGACAAGCTGTGGAAGACCACCTTTTCGTCAATACGGTTGATAAACTCTGGACGATAAGCTTTTTTCAACTCTTCGAACATCCGTTTTTCCATATTTTCTTGGTCAAAACGAATATCCTTAGCTCCAAAACCGACTGTCTTGTCATCACGAAGAGCTGTCGCACCAAGGTTTGACGTCATGATAATAATGGTATTTGAGAAATCAACCTTGCGACCCTTACTGTCTGTTAAGACACCATCATCCAAGACCTGCAAGAGCACATTAAAGATATCTGGGTGGGCCTTTTCTACCTCGTCAAAGAGAAGTACTGAGTACGGTTTGTTACGAACCTTCTCGGTCAACTCTCCGCCCTCTTCGTAGCCTACATAACCTGGAGGAGCTCCATTGAGACGACTAGCTGCGAATTTCTCCATGTATTCACTCATGTCAAAACGAATGAGAGCTGACTCGTCATCAAAGAGAACTTCTGCCAAGGCTTTGGCCAATTCAGTTTTACCAACACCTGTTGGTCCAAGGAACATAAAGGATCCAATTGGACGTTTGTTATTGCGGATCCCCGATTGATTTCTGCGAATGGCACGACTGATGCTTGATACCGCTTGTTCCTGTCCGATAACACGTTTATGCAGTTCAGCCTCCAAATTAAGGTACTTCTTAGCATCGGTTTGAGTTAGTTTTTGAACTGGGATTCCTGACAAACGACTGAGTGTTGTCAAGATATCAGACTCCGTTACCGAGTCTTCATAGACAGGCAATTCCTGTTCTTTTGAAATCAGCTGAGCTGCTTGTTTCCACTTGCCGTCCATCAGAGCCTTATCAGCTGGAGATAAATCTGACTCATTGGCTTTCACATGCTTCGATTTGTTTTGCACAGTGGCAGCCGCTTCGTCCAAAAGATCAATAGCGGAGTCTGGTAAATGACGGCTGGTTAGGTAACGGTGAGCCATTTTGACAGCTGTATCGACTGCATCATCTGTAATTTGAACATGATGATGTTTCTCGTATGTTGCTTTCAAGCCCTGCAAAATTGCAATACTATCTGCCAAACTTGGCTCTTCAATCGTTACTTTAGCAAAACGACGAGAAAGCGCCGCATCCTTTTCGATATGTTTTTGATATTCTTCTTGAGTTGTAGCTCCGACCGTTCTCAGAGTACCACGTGCCAAGGCAGGTTTTAAAATGTTGGCTGCATCCAAGGTCGAATCAATCCCACTACCCGATCCCATGATGGTGTGGAGCTCGTCGATAAAGAGAATAACCTGACCATCTTCCTCAATATCTTTAATGATGTTGTTCATGCGCTCTTCAAAATCACCACGGAAACGGGTTCCTGCAACCACATTCATCAAATCGAGTTCTAAGACTCGCATCTTAGCCATTTCAACAGGTACATCCCCACTAGCAATTCGCTGAGCTAGTCCAAGTGCTAAAGCTGTTTTACCAACACCTGCGTCACCAACTAGTACAGGATTATTCTTTGTCTT
Organism: Streptococcus sp. SM5; assembly: GCF_027497975.1. Classification (NCBI taxonomy): domain Bacteria; kingdom Bacillati; phylum Bacillota; class Bacilli; order Lactobacillales; family Streptococcaceae; genus Streptococcus; species Streptococcus sp. SM5. Next base: position 58,337 of record NZ_JAJNSC010000019.1, read on the forward strand.
CCGACTCAAGATTTGAATCATACGAGAAATTTCTTGGTCACGACCGATGACTGGTTCCAATTTGCCAGAACGAGCTTGTTCCGTAAGGTCATGAGTATAATCCTCCAAGCCACCACTCAGATTTTGAGGCATTCCCATCATATTGGCCATAGAATTTTGCTTGTCTGCTACTGAACGATGACGTTGACGAAGGGCCTTCAAATCTTCTCTAGTCCATCCAGCACGCGCTTCAAGTTTGCGACGAAGTCCAGCAATCTTAACCTGGTCCTTCTTGTCTTCGTAAGAAAATCCAGATTGCTCTAGGATACGAGTAGCTAAGGCATTCCCATCATGCAAAATAGCATAGAGAACATGTTCCGTTCCCAAAACTTTTGCATGCACTACAGAAGCAATATGTTCAGCCTCTAGAAACAAAACATTCAAACGGTATGAAAAAGGAAGTTCCTGATACTCTTCTTTATCGCTGTGCTTTGCCTCTGTCAGTTCTGCCGCAACTTCCTCCAGACGATCAATCTCATATGGAAATTCATTTAAGGTTGCCCCAGCTACACTGTAATTATGATTTGCCATTGCAATCAATAGATGCCAAGACTCTAAGTATTCTGCCTTATAATGACTGGCTACTAGAAAGGCACTTTCTATACATTCTTTCAATGCTTTTGAATATTTCATGTGGTCTTATTTTCCTTTTCTATCTACCTCTTGTAGTAACTGCTTAAGCATATTAGCACGGATTATATTTGCTTCCTCACCTAAAATACGGTCTGTAGCCATAGCTACTAATAAATTCATCTCTTGGCTTGTCAACAAATTTTGCTCAAACAAGAGTCTTAAAACATCTTCAAAAACAACCTGGCTAACTTCTTCACCCACTGAATACAGTAAATCACGCAACATCTCATGATGGTTGGAGAATTCAATTCGCCCAATACGAATATAGCCTCCACCACCACGTTTGCTCTCAACCAAGTAACCCCTGCTTTCTGTAAAACGAGTTTTAATGACATAGTTAATTTGACTAGGCACTACTTGAAAGGTATCCGCTAATTGGCTTCGCTGTAATTCCACCATCCCCGACTGCTCCAGAATAGCCTTGATATAAGCTTCTATATGGTCTGATGTATTTTTAAATCTCATAGCACTCCACCTCTTTCTTTAAACCTTGACTATCTTTGACTATTATACCGAATTTTTCGATTTTTTTAAAGAAAAAAGAGAGCAAGTAAAGAATAAACTTCACCCACTCTCTATGTTTCTAATTATTTAAGCCTAATTCTGCTAATATCTGGCGTTTATAGGCAATTTTTTGAACTTCCTTATCTTCAGCTTCAGACCAATCAAGTTTGATTTCAGATACAATCTGCCCCGGCCTATTTTTTAGGATGTAGATGCGATCACTGAGATTGAGGGCCTCCTCTATACTATGAGTAATGATGAGCGTCGTCAACCCTAGCTGTTTGTGAATCTCCAGATACCAGGCATGAAGTTCCATCTTAGTCATCTCATCCAAAGCGCTAAAGGCCTCGTCTAGAAGAAAGAGCTTGTGCCCAAAAAGATAGGTACGGAGTAAAGCAACACGCTGACGCATCCCGCCACTGAGTTCATGAGGATACTTATCCCTTACAGCCATCAACTGAAAGGTAGCAAGGATTTCATCCGCACGAGCAATGGCTTCTGCCTTGTCCACTTTTTGAATCAAGAGGGGCAGGATGATATTACCAAGTACCGTCTTGTGTTCCAGGAGCAGGTCCTTTTGTAGCATATAGCTTACACGCCCCTTAGGATTTTCCTCACCGTCAAGAATGATACGTCCTGACTGGACTTCTAAAATCCCTGCAATCAGGTTAAAGAGAGTAGTCTTCCCAACACCACTGGGGCCTAGGATAGAGACCACTTCACCTGAAGTCACTTGTAAGTTGATGTCCTCTAAAATCTTTTCATTGCCGTAGGCATAGCTTACGTGTTCTAGTCTAATTTCTGTCATTATTTTACAAATTCGTTGGTAAATCCTTTATCAGTCAAGTCTTCCTTGAGGATACCATTTTCTTTATCCCATTTGTAGAAGGCATTCCAGCGATCAGCATCAAATTGTCCCCATTTTTCCTTGTCACTTGCATATTCTTTTGACAAGTATTTTTGAGATTCGATAACGAAATCACGTTTATCCTTAAGTTCAGGTGCATTCTTGATGAGGATATCTGCAGCTTCTTCTGGGTGTTCCATGGCATATTGGTAGCCTTTTTTAATAGCTTGGATGACTTTACGAGCTTCTTCCTTGTTGTCTTTTAGATAGTCGTTGTTTGCGATGATGACGGGTGAGTAGTAATCAAATTCCTTGACATAGTCTTTCAAGTACATGAAGTTAGCATCTACGCCCTGAGATTTGGCAAGAATACCATCCCAACCGTAGTAGATCCAAGCAGTATCAAAGACGCCATTGGCAATCGGTGTAATCGAGTTTGAGTCGTTGTTTGGTACTTTTTCGACCTTCTCAAAGTCTCCACCTTGCGATTCTACCAAGGTTTTCAACATAGCAAGCTCAGTTGGGTCATTCCAAGTTCCGTATTTCTTCCCAACCAAGTCTTTTGGACTATTGATATTGTCAGACTTACGAGAGATGATCCCTGATGTATTGTGCTCAACGATAGCGGCAACGGCAGTGATTCCTGCCCCTTTTTCCAATTTCTTAGCCATGTAGTCTTGGAAATAGATAGCAAATGGCGCCTTGCCATTGATTACCAAGTCAGATGAGCTTTCTTCTGGTGGCAATTTCAAGTCAACATCCACTCCAGCTTCTTTGAAATAACCTTTTTCCTTGGCAACATACAACCCTGTGTGGTTAGTGTTTGGTGTCCAGTCTAGGATAAAGTCAATCTTTTTGACTTCTGCTTCTTTGTTATCCTTAGAAGCTGTTCCTTGGCCACAAGCCACAAGCACAACAGCTAGAAGAGCTGTTACAAGCGTTAAAAACACTTTCCATGTTTTCTTCATTTTTTTATTTCCTCTTTTCTTTTTTCAAAACGCTCTTTAAGTGCGTTTCCATTTAATCACATATTTTTCACTGATATCGACTAGCTTCATACCTAGAAGGCTAATCAGCGATACCAAAATAATAATCGCGAACATGGTATCATACTGAAACAGTTTCTTGGACTGAATCATGTAGACACCTAGTCCTTCAAAGCCTCCCAACCACTCAGATACAACTGTTGTGATGAAGGCATAGGAGACACTGACCCTCAGACCTGCATAAAAGTAGGGCAGGCTGACAGGGATTTTAAAATGCCAAAGGATTTGCCAAGGATTTGCTCGCATCAGACTAAACAAGGTCAGCATATCCTTGTCACAATGCCTAAAACCATCTAAAATACTGACGATAATAGGGAAGGTAGTCGTCAAGATAATCAAAACAATCTTGGGCAAAATTCCATAACCTAACCATAAAACTAGAATAGGGGCTATAGCAATTGTCGGAATGGTCTGAACAACCACCATCATAGGGTAAATCAAGTCATTTAACCAGCCCAGACTATCCATAAGGACGGCCATGATACAGGCTATCAAGACACCCAACACCAAACCGAGTATAGCTACTCTCAAGGTTGCCCAGCTATGGTACCAGAGAAATTCTCTGTCACGAACAAAAGACTGAAGGATTTCAAGTGGTGTCGGCAATATAAACTTTGGTAAGAGTTTTAAGAAACCCGCTACCTGCCAAAGAAATAAGACACCCAAAAATCCTAGCAGACTAATATGCCGTCTCATTATATTTTTCAAGTTTCTCATCGATGCTTAAAATCTCTCCTACATTTATTTTCACATTGGCAAAAACATTGTCTGCCCCTTGACCTGCTACTTCTAACGCTTCTTTTAGAATGCGCATAAGTTGATCAAAGTCTCCCTCTAAAACTGTTTCAAAGGGTGTCACCACCATGGTCACTCCTTGAGTTTGCAGATAATCAATGACCTTATCAATTACCGCTATACGATCAATCCCCTGTGATAAGGGCAGGACTTGTAAAGCAATGCTTGCCTTCATTAAAACCTCCTTCTAATTTACAGTTTTCCTTTGTAAAAAAAGAAAAACCTCTTTCATATATGAAAAAGGTGCAAAATTAGGCCAAGTATTCGTTCCCTACGCTGGCATTACCCAGATCAGGTGCGGTCGAAGTTTAACACTTCCTCTCAGACTGTACACAGACTCCCATATATTATATGGATATATAATAGCTTAATAATGGCCTAATGTCAAGGTTTCTGCTCATATAAAAAGAGGCGTTCATTCGCCTCTTACACTAATATTATTTGCATTTCAGCCATTTTATTTACAGCATAGGCGCAAATAACTGTGTCACTTCTTTTATCAACATTTGATACCAAGTAGGATTTATGGTGTCAGAGAAGATTTCTTGAGATTGTTCAAAAATATTTTCAAAATCCTTGTGAATATCTGCTATTGAATCTGTTTTGTACAGTAATACTGCATTTTCATAGTCGTGAACCAAACTACGATAATCTAAGTTAATCGTACCTACAGCTGCAAACCGACCATCAACAATGATTTGTTTACTATGAACAAATCCAGGAGTATATTCGAAAATACGTACCCCAGCTGATAAAAGATCAGGATAAGCTCCTCGTGTTACAAGTTGAATGAGTTTTTTATCCGGTATATGGGGGGTAACTATTCTTACATCTACACCGCGCATAGCTGCATTTTTTATATCTTCCGTCAAATCATAATCAATGATTAGATAAGGAGTTGTGATATAGACGAAATCTGTTGCCTGATTGATAAGGTTTTGATAAACTATTTTCCCTACCTTAGATTTATAAATTGGCTTAGGTCCGCTTCCATAAGGAATGCATAAGCCAGAAGCCGAAACAGCTTGATTCTCTATACGATATTGGTCAAAATTACTAATATCTCCACCGTTAATATACCAGTTCATAAGAAATAATCTTGTAAAGGCTTGAACAGCCGGACCGTCTATCCTAATACCGGTATCTTTCCAATGACCAAAACGTTCAATATGATTGATGTACTCATCCGCTAGATTGATTCCCCCAGTATAGGCAATCTGCCCATCGATCACTAAAATTTTACGGTGATCACGGTTATTGTAAGCTACTGTCATACGAGGAATTACTTTATTAAACTTATGTGCCTCAATCCCTTTGGATCTCAAGTATAGTGTATAATCTCCTGGCAAAGTAACCATACAGCCAATATCATCGTAGAGCATCATAATTTCAACGCCCTGATCAGCCTTTTCTTCAAGAATCTCACGTATGCTGTCCCACATCACCCCTTCGTCAACTATGTAGTACTCAAGAAAAATAAACTTTTCTGCACTTCTTAAGTCCTCTAACATTTGCTGCCACATATCTTCGCCAGAAGAAAAAAACTTAGAAGCAGTTTGGTCATAGACCTCTGAATTACTATCCATGCTCAGCAAAGATTTTATAATACCATAAGCTGACTTATCCCGCTCCTGTAGATGCTGATGGAGGTCGTTACCATTATCTTCATGAAATGCGATAGTGTTTAACTCCTGAAGTTGTTTCAGTTCTTTTTTTGATAATCTTCTCTCACCAAACATGATATAAAGCAATGGACCAAATACCGGAACGAAAGCAACTAAAAGCCAAGTAACTTTGCTCTCTGGAGTCATAGTCCTATTAACAATAGACAGAATGGTCGCTACACTTATCAATACAACAAGAATAATCCACCAAACATGTGGAACAATCTGACTTAAGAATAGAAACAAACCAAAAATCAGAATTAATTCTATCAGTATGATTGTTATACTAAAACCATACTTTGACATTAATAATCGAAATTTTCTAAAACCCATAGCTTACACTCATTATATCTCATTTAAAATTTTTAAAAAGCTTATTAACTACTAGTATACCTTAGTTTTAGTCAAGATAGCAAGTTTTTTCTAGAAGTTAAGAAAATTAAATAAATAGAAAAAGTAAGTATAATGAAAAATTAAAAAAAAAGACCATCATTGGTCTACTTAATAAGTTATATCAATCGGGAAGACAGGATTCGAACCTGCGACACCTTGGTCCCAAACCAAGTACTCTACCAAGCTGAGCTACTTCCCGAAGTAAATAAAAAAATGCACCCTAGAGGAGTCGAACCTCTAACCGCCTGATTCGTAGTCAGGTACTCTATCCAGTTGAGCTAAGGGTGCTCATTTATGCCGAGGACCGGAATCGAACCGGTACGATCGTTACCAATCGCAGGATTTTAAGTCCTGTGCGTCTGCCAGTTCCGCCACCCCGGCCTCTCTAAGCGAACGACGGGATTCGAACCCGCGACCCCCACCTTGGCAAGGTGGTGTTCTACCACTGAACTACGTTCGCATTCATGACTCTGAATATTAAAAAAATGCCGGCTACATGACTTGAACACGCGACCCTCTGATTACAAATCAGATGCTCTACCAACTGAGCTAAGCCGGCCTATTTCTATTATGCGGGTTAAGGGACTTGAACCCCCACGCCGTTAAGCGCCAGATCCTAAATCTGGTGCGTCTGCCAATTCCGCCAAACCCGCAATGATGACCCGTACTGGGCTCGAACCAGTGACCCATTGATTAAAAGTCAATTGCTCTACCAACTGAGCTAACGAGTCAAATAACTTTCGTTATTACGGTCCCGACGGGAATCGAACCCGCGATCTTCGCCGTGACAGGGCGACGTGATAACCGCTACACTACGGGACCTATGGGAGTTAACGGGATCGAACCGCTGACCCTCTGCTTGTAAGGCAGATGCTCTCCCAGCTGAGCTAAACTCCCTCTAGCTAAGCGACTTCCATATCTCACAGGGGGCAACCCCCAACTACTTCCGG